>NZ_JBVPVA010000061.1:0-3152 GCF_055612215.1 Actinomycetospora sp.
ACCTGCTCTGCGGGCTGGCGCGCCGTCGTCGGGTGCTGTCCCAGGAGTCGGCGGTCAAGTACTTCCTGCTGGGCGCGTTCGCGTCGGCGTTCTTCCTCTACGGCGTCGCCCTGCTCTACTGCTACGCCGGCTCGGTGCGGCTCTCCGACATCGCGGCCGCGGGCGCCGGCGGCCTGCGCTCGGACACGCTGCTCTTCGGCGGGCTCGCGCTGCTCGTCGTCGGGCTGATGTTCAAGGCCTCCGTCGGCCCGTTCCACACCTGGACCCCGGACGTCTACCAGGGCGCCCCGACCCCCGTGACGGCGTTCATGGCCGCGTGCACGAAGGTCGCGGCGTTCGGCGCGATCCTGCGGGTGTTCACGGTCGCGTTCGGGACCACGACGGCGGAGTGGCGCGGCGTGCTCTGGGCGGTCGCGATCGCGTCGATGGTCATCGGGACGCTGCTGGGGCTCACCCAGACCGACCTCAAGCGGATGGTGGCCTACTCCTCGGTGGCCCACGCGGGGTTCCTGCTCATCGGCTGCCTGGCGATCACCCCGGCCGGGCTGTCCGGGACGCTGTTCTACCTGCTCGCCTACGGGTTCACGACGATCGCGATCCTCGGGCTGGTGTCGCTGGTGCGCACCGGCGACGGCGAGGCCACGCACCTCTCGGCCTACGCCGGGCTGGGGACCCGGTCGCCGGTGGTGGCCGGGGCCCTGTCGTTCTGCCTGCTCGCGCTCGCCGGCGTGCCGCTGACCAGCGGGTTCACCGCGAAGTTCGCGGTGTTCTCGGCCGGTCTGGGTGACGGCATGGCGCCGTTGGTCATCGTCGGGTTGGTGTGCAGCGCGATCGCGGCGTTCTTCTACCTGCGCGTCATCGTGCTCATGTACTTCTCCGAGCCGGCGTCCGACGGACCGTCGGTGAGCCTGCCCGGACCGCTGACCACGGTGTCGATCACGGTCGGCGTCCTGGTCACCCTCCTGCTCGGCGTGGTGCCGACGGCGGCCCTGGACTGGGCGGCCGCCGCCCGGTTCCTCGGGTGAGTTGTCGGCCCGCCGGGTCCGGAACGTCGGCAAGGTTGACAATGTGACCGTGCAGAGCTCCACACCGGCCGGCTCCTCACCCACGGCCGCGACCCAGGTCGCCGGCCTCCCGATCCACGACGAGGGACTCGCCGCCGAGGTCACCGCGGGCCTCGACCGCGTCGAGCACCTGCTGCGCCAGGAGGTCCACAGCGACTACCGCTTCGTCGCGGACACCTCGCTGCACCTCATCGAGGCCGGCGGCAAGCGGTTCCGGCCGTTGCTGACGCTGCTGGCCGCGCAGTGCGCGGGCGGCACCAGCGAGGAGGTGGTCGTCGCGGCGACCTCCGTGGAGCTGGTGCACCTCGCCACGCTCTACCACGACGACGTCATGGACGAGGCCGTCCTGCGCCGCGGCGCCCAGAGCGCGAACGCGCGCTGGGACAACACCGTCGCGATCCTCACCGGGGACTACCTGTTCGCGCACGCGTCGCGCCTGGTCTCGCAGCTGGGCCCGGAGGCGGTGCGGATCATCGCCGAGACCTTCGCCGAGCTCGTCACCGGCCAGATGCGCGAGACCCGCGGGCCGCGCGGCGACGACCCGGTCGAGCACTACATGGCGGTCGTCGCCGAGAAGACGGGCTCGCTGATCGCCACGGCGGGCCGGTTCGGGGCGATGTTCTCCGGCGCGGACGCGGCGCAGGTCGAGGCGCTGCGCCGGTTCGGGGAGATCATGGGCACGGCGTTCCAGGTCTCGGACGACATCATCGACATCGCGTCGCCGTCGGGGGCCTCCGGCAAGACCCCCGGGACCGACCTCCGCGAGGGGGTGGCGACGCTCCCGGTGCTCTACGCGCTCGCCGACGGCGGCCCCGAGGCCGCCCGGCTGCGCGAGCTCGGCGTCGGCGAGAAGGAGATCACCGACGACGCGGTCATCGCCGAGGCGCTGGACGTGCTCCGCGGCTCCGAGGGGCTCGCGCGGGCGCGGGCGGCCCTCGACGCCCAGGCCGACGCGGCGCGCGCCGAGCTCGCCGGGCTGCCGGCCGGTCCCGCGCGCGACGCGTTGTCCGCGCTGCTCGCGTACACCGTGGAGCGGGTCGGCTGAGGGTCACGAACCCGCGGCCGGTACCGGAGGCCCCGACACCGACTTCCTCGCACGGACCTCGCGGCGGTGCACCCGCCAGCCGTCGAGCGCGAAGACGCCCAGCGCGAGCCACACGAGCACGAAGCCGATCCAGCGCGCGGGCGGCATCGGCTCGTGCTCCACGAGCACGCCCCAGACGAACTGCAGCGTCGGGTTGACGTACTGCAGCAGGCCCAGCGTGGCGAGCGGCAGCCGGCGGGCGCCCACGGCGAAGAGCAGCAGCGGGACGGCGGTGACCGGCCCCGCGGAGATCAGCAGCAGGGTGTGGACGGTGCCGTGGCCGAACGTCCCGGTGCCGATCTCCTGGAGCCAGACGAGGTAGCCGATCGCGACCGGGCCGAGCAGGAACCCCTCGGCGGTCAGGCCGGCGACCGGCGCGAGCGGCACCCGCTTCTTGAGCAGTCCGTAGAAGCCGAAGCTGCCCGCGAGGACGAGCGCGACCCACGGCAGCGCCCCGGTTCCCGCCCACAGCACCGCGACCGCCACCGTCGCGACTCCGACCGCCACCCACTGCATCCGCCGCAGCCGCTCGCCCAGGACGAGGACCGCGAGCACGACCGAGACCAGCGGGTTCACGTAGTAGCCCAGGGCGCTCTCCACGACGCGGCCGTGGGTCACGCCCCAGATGTAGACGCCCCAGTTGACGGTGATGAGCGCCGACGCCGCGGTGATCGTCACCCAGGTCCGCCACGACTGCCCCCGCAGCTGCGACCAGCCACGCATCAGCGTGAGAAGGACGAGCATCGCGACGAGCGTCCACGCGATCCGGTGCGCGAGGATCTCCACCGATCCGGCCGGCTCGAGCAGCGGCCAGAACGCGGGGAAGGTGCCCCAGAAGACGTAGGCGCCGAGCGCCGCGACCAGCCCGGACCGGGGCGGCCGGGCCGTCGGGTCGATCACGCCGGCTCGGTCCTCGCCCTCGTCGGCCACCCCTCGACCCCATCACGGCGACGGCGGGCGGCGCACGGGAGTTCGGTGTCTGACGGGGCACACCGGCTCGGCCG
>NZ_JBVPVA010000110.1:0-2588 GCF_055612215.1 Actinomycetospora sp.
GACGGCGCGGAGTTCGTCGTCGTCGACGTCGGCAGCCTCAACGGCACCTACGTCAACCGCGAGCCGGTGGACACCGCCGTGCTCGCCAACGGCGACGAGGTGCAGATCGGCAAGTTCCGCCTGGTCTTCCTGACCGGGCCGCGCGACGCCGGCTCCGCCGGTCAGGGGGCCGGGCTGGAGTACTCGTGAGCCGGGCGAGCGCAGCGACGGGGGTTCGGTGAGCCGGGCGAGCGCAGCGACGGGGGTTCTGGTGACGGCGAGCGCAGCGAGGGGGGATCGATGACGGCCGCCGGGCTCGCCCACGGTGACCGGCAGGGTCGCGACGCACTCTCCATCGGCTCGGTCCTCGACGCGCTGCGCGAGGACTTCCCCGAGATCACGATCTCCAAGATCCGGTTCCTGGAGTCGGAGGGCCTGATCTCGCCGTCCCGGACGCCGTCGGGGTACCGGCAGTTCTCCCACGCCGACGTGCTGCGCCTGCGCTTCGTGCTCTCCGCGCAGCGCGACCACTACCTGCCGCTCAAGGTCATCCGCGCGAAGCTCGACGAGTTCGACCGCGACCCCACCCCGGACGGCCCCGTCCTCACCGCGTCCGCCGAGCCGGTCAGCCCGGCCGAGGCACTCGGTGGCACCACCCCCGAGACCGGGGGACCGGGCGGACCCGGCGGCTCCGGGGGTGGCGACACGCGCCCGGTCCGTCCCCGCGGCCTCGCCGCGGTGGTCCCGGCCGGTCCGGTCGACGACGACCCGGAGCGCGCCGTCCCGGCGGACGCCGGCGCGGGTCCCGACGACGTCGAGGGCGTGGACCGGGAGACCGTGCTCGCCGAGGACGGCGTCGACGAGGCGCTGCTCACCTCGCTCGAGCACCACGGCATCCTCCGGCCCGACGTGACCGGCCGCTACGAGCCGGAGGCCCCGGTCATCGCCCGCACCGCGGCGAGCCTGGCCGCCCTCGGCGTCGAGCCGCGGCTGCTGCGCGGCCTGCGGGCCGGGGCCGACCGCGAGGTCGGGCTCCTCACCCAGCTGGTCACCCCGGTGGCGCGCGGCCGCGCCCCGGAGGCCGCCCGGCGTGCACGGGAGCTCTCCGGCGAGCTCGCGGGCCTCTCCGGTCGGCTGCACGCGCTGCTCGTCGGCGCCGGGCTGCGGCACGGCCTGCGCCGCTGACCGCCGGACCGGCGAGCGGCCCTGCGGCTGCCTCGATGGTCGACTCCGCTTCGCTGCGTCTCGTCGCCCCTCCACCCCTCCGAGCGTGTAGCGTTCCCCGCGTCGACGAAGTCGCCCCCAGCCACCTCACGGGGCCCCGGGCGCGGCCGTCGTCCGACCGGGATCCGACGGCGCGAGCACGCGCCACGTGGGAACAGGGAGGCGACGCATGAGCGAGATGCGTGTCGTGGGGGTACGGGTCGAACTGCCCGCGAACCAGCCGATCCTCCTGCTGCGGGAGTCCGACGGCGACCGGTACCTGCCCATCTGGATCGGGTCGGTCGAGGCCACCGCGATCGCCCTCGAGCAGCAGGGCGTCAAGCCGGCCCGGCCGCTGACCCACGACCTCCTCAAGGACGTCCTGGGGGCCCTGGACCGGCGGCTCGAGCAGGTCCGGATCACCGACCTGCAGGAAGGCACGTTCTACGCGGAGCTCGTCTTCGACGGCGACGTCCGGGTGTCCGCCCGGCCGAGCGACTCGGTCGCGCTCGCCCTGCGTGTCGGCGTGCCCATCCACGCCGAGGAGGGCGTGCTCTCCGAGGCCGGGCTCGTCATCCCCGACGAGCAGGAGGACGAGGTCGAGAAGTTCCGCGAGTTCCTCGACACCGTCTCCCCGGAGGACTTCGCGGGGACGTGAGCCCGGCCCCGTATGGTCTGACCCTGAAGTTCAGGTACAGAGTTGGCCGCGCGTCGCGTTGACCCCCGTCGACACCCCTCGTACGGTCGTCTGACCAGGGGCCGAGACGGCCGCAGGACGTGCGAGGAGGCAGGCGTGACGGGAGCCGATGAGCGGCCCGGAGCCGGGAGGACGGCCGGCGCCGAGGTCTCGTCGAACCCGGGCGCGTCGCCCCGGACCGCGTCCCCGGAGGACGCGGCGCTCCAGCCGCTCGGGCCCGCGGGGGAGCAGGGCTCGCTGTTCCCCGACGACCTGTTCGGGGAGAGCCTGCACGACGAGGTCCTCGGGTACCGCGGGCCCGCCGCGTGCCAAATCGTCGGGATCACCTACCGGCAGCTGGACTACTGGGCGCGCACCAAGCTCGTCGTGCCCAGCATCCGCACCGCGAGCGGCTCGGGGTCGCAGCGGCTGTACTCCTTCAAGGACCTCGCGGTGCTCAAGGTGGTCAAGAACCTCCTCGACACCGGCGTCTCGCTGAACAACATCCGCAGCGCGGTGGAGCAGCTGCGCCGCCACGGCGTGCGGGACCTTGCACGGATCACGCTGTTCTCCGACGGCGTCACCGTCTACGAGTGCACCTCGCCGGAGGAGGTCGTCGACCTGCTCCAGGGCGGTCAGGGCGTCTTCGGCATCGCGGTCGGTGGCGCGATGCGCGAGCTGTCGGGCTCGATCGCGCACTTCCCGGCCGAGCGGGCCGGGGCCGGTGCCG
>NZ_JBVPVA010000189.1:0-2756 GCF_055612215.1 Actinomycetospora sp.
CGCAGGTGTCGCACGGGAACGGCTGCGAGCCGGCCTCGGCGCCGCCGCCGTGGCAGCGCTCGCAGAGCACCGCGGTGTCCACGGTGAGCTCGCGGGCCACCCCGGCCGCGCACTCCTCGTGGGTGAGGTCGAGGCGGATCAGCGCGTCCTCGCCGGGCTGGACGCGGCCGCGCGGACCACGCCCGCCGCCGCCCCCGGCCGCCCCGAAGAAGGCGTCCATGATGTCGCCGAGCCCGCTGAACCCGGCTCCGCCGAACCCGCTGCCGCCGAAGCCGCCGCCCCCGCTCGCGGCGGTCGCCAACGGGTCGCCGCCGAGGTCGACGATGCGCCGCTTCTCGGGGTCGGAGAGCACCTCGTAGGCACTCTTCACCTGCTGGAAGCGCTCCGTCGCCTCGGGGTTGACGTCGGGGTGGAGCTCCCGGGCGAGCTTGCGGTACGCCCGGCGGATCTCCGCCTCGTCGGCTTCCCGGCTCACGCCGAGGATGTCGTAGTAGTCCGTGGCCACGCTCGTGTGTCCTCGTCGTCCTTCGTCGTCGTTCGGGGAACGGGTGGGGGTCGGGAGTGGCGGTCAGCGCCCTCCCACGATCTCCCCCACGTAGCGCGCGACGGCCCGGACCGCCGCGATCGTGCTCGGATAGTCCATGCGCGTGGGGCCGACGACGCCCAGGCCGCCCAGCGACTCGCCGGGGGTCGAGAGCGGGCCGTAGCCGATGGAGACCGTGGAGGTCGCCCACATCTCCTCGGCCTCGTTCTCCTCGCCGATGCGCACCGTGACCTGGGCCGGGTCGCTGGACTCGGTCAGCAGCCGCAGCACGACCACCTGCTCCTCCAGCGCCTCGAGCACGCCGCGCAGCGAGGTGGCGTCGGCGCCCTGCCGGGCGAGGTTGGCGGTGCCGCCGAGCACGAGGCGCTCCTCGGGGTGCTCGACCAGCGACTCCACCAGCACCGAGGACAGCGTCGTGATCACCTGGCGCAGGTGGTCGGGCCCGTCCTCGGGGAGCGAGGCGACGCGGGCGGCCGCGGTGGTCAGCGGCTGCCCGACGAGCACGGAGTTGAGCAGGGCACGCAGGTGCCCGACGTCGTCGTCGGTGAGCACGTCCCCGAGGTCGACCACCCGCTGGTCCACCCGCCCGGTGTCGGTGATCAGCACGAGCATGAGCCGGGCCGGGGTGAGCGCGACGACCTCGAGGTGGCGCACCGTCGAGCGCGAGAGCGTCGGGTACTGCACGACGGCGACCTGGCGCGTGAGCTGGGCGAGCAGCCGGACGCTGCGCCGGAGCACGTCGTCGAGGTCGACCGCGCCCTCGAGGAAGGTCGAGATGGCCTTGCGCTCCGCGGGCGAGAGCGGCTTGATCTGGGCGAGGCGGTCGACGAAGAGCCGGTAGCCCTTGTCGGTGGGAATCCGGCCGGCGCTGGTGTGCGGCTGGATGATGTATCCCTCGTCCTCCAGGGCCGCCATGTCGTTGCGCACGGTCGCCGAGGAGACCCCGAGATTGTGCCGGTCGACGATGGCCTTCGAGCCCACCGGCTCGTTGGTCGCGACGAAGTCCGCGACGATCGCGCGCAGCACCGCGATGCGGCGTTCCTCGCTGTTCACCGTCGTCGGACCTCCTCCCACCGGCTCGCCCGAACCCGACACTCCATCGTAGGCGAGACGCGGTCCCCGGGTCGGACGTGTGTGAGCCGGGGCGGCTCAGGTCCGGGCTACCCCACCCCCACCGGGCTCGGGCGGGCCGCGAGCAGGCCCTCGACGCTGCGCACCACGACGCGGGCCGTCTCGGTGGTGTCGCGGTCGGCGAACGGGTCCTCGGCGTGGCCGCGCCAGCGCGCCAGGGTGGCGAGCGCCACGGCCCGCAGGTCGCCGTCGGGGATCCCCTCGTCGAGCCCGAGCCGGGCCGCGGGCGACGGGCCGTGGTCGCCGAGCAGGCGCTCGGCCTCCTCGGTGAGGTCCGTCCCCGAGCCCCGCCGCACGGACGCGGCCAGCGGGCGCCGCCGCAGTGTCGTGAGCAGGTCCAGTTCGACGATCTCGTGGGCGCCGGTGCGGGCGCGTTCGAGTTCCGCGGCGAGCGCGGTGAGCGCGGCGGGTCCCGGGGCCCACGACGCGGCCGGGCGCGACTCCCGCGGGACCGGCGAGGGCCGCACCGGGGCCGGGACCGGCTCCTCGGCGCGGGCCCGGCGGACGAGGCGGTCGACGGCGAGCAGCGCCGCCCGGGCCTGGAAGACCTCACGGCGGGCGAGGAAGCGCTCGCCGAGCAGGCCCCGCAGCTCGTCGAGGCCGCTGCGCCGTGCGAGCTCGGCCGCCAGCGCGCCCGAGTCGTCGATGCCCCGGCGCAGCAGCGAGGTCGCGAGGCGCACCCCGAAGAGCCCGAACCGGTCGAGCAGCGCGAGCCGGGTGCCCTCGGGCAGGCCCGCGGCATCGGTCCCCGTGCCCGCGGCGACGAAGCGGTCCGCGGTGAGGAGCTGCTCGTCGAGCTCGGCCCGCTCCACACGGGCGAGGGCGCGCAGCGCGGTGAACTCGACCCCGCGCAGCGTGCGGGCGGTCTCGGCGAGCAGCCCGGCCACCGTCGTCGTCGTGGCGCACCAGGGGCGCAGCGTGGGGTCGGTGCGGTAGCGGCGCGCGACCTGCCCCGCGGCCATGACGGCGTCGAGGCGCCCGCCGCCGACCTCGTCCGCGCGGGAGAGCACCACGAGCGTCCCGGCGGCCCCGACGCCCGCGGCCACGCGGTCGCCGTAGGCCTCGAGGAACGCGACGTCGG
>NZ_JBVPVA010000219.1:0-7797 GCF_055612215.1 Actinomycetospora sp.
GGCGGCTTGCTGAACGCGACGTTGTGGACGTCGGCAGGGGTCAGCGGCATCGGATCTCCTCAAGCACTCCTCGGCTGCGGAACCCCAGGTACCTCGGGCTCTTCGAGCTCCGCGACACGCAGAGTATGACCTCTGCGAGCAGGTGAACCATAGTGGACGGGTCCAGTGGTGCGCTGCGTCCGACGCCCGATCGGTGACACAGCGCCACGAAGCAACGGTCGTCCACCCACACGCGTACCTCGCGACACGCCGAAGGGCGATCGGCCGGACGGGGCGGAACCGCTCACCGATGCCCACGGGTCGTGACACCGTCCCGCGCCCTGCTCCGAGCCCGGTCCGGAACTCGACCGGACGCTCACCGATGCGGTTCGACCACCCACCGCAATCAGCCACCGAGGGCTTGCCCGCTCTCAGATTCGGCTCAGGGAGCGGTGGAGAAGGACTTCTCCGCGAGCTTGCGGCGGTCGGACGCGGAGACCTCGACGTTGGGCGGTGAGAGGAGGAACACGCGGTTGGTGACCTTCTCGATGGACCCGCGCAGCGCGAAGGCGAGGCCGGCCGCGAAGTCGACGAGGCGCTTGGCGGCCACGTCGTCCATCTCGGTGAGGTTCATGATCACCGGAATGCCGTCCCGGTAGCGCTCGCCGATGATCCGCGCCTCGTTGTAGCTGGTGGGCTGCAGCGTCGTGATCTCCGGCAGGGCCGGGGCGTCGGGCACCGCGGCGACCTCCCGCTCGACCGGGCGGCGCACCGGCTCCTCGAGCGCGAGGGCGGCCGCCCCCGAGGCGCTCAGCGAACCGGAGAGCGAGGACGCCGACCCCGACGAGCCGGTGCCCACCGACGCGAGCGAGCCGGAGCGGCTGCTGCGCGAGGTGTGGTTCGGCCCCGTGTTGTGCTCCCAGCTGCGACCCCGGGTGCTCGAGCGGACGGTCACGTCGGCCTCCTCGTCACGGTCGCCGGACGCGGTCCGGTCGTGGTCTGCGCCCGACCGGGACGCATCGGCGCGGACCTCGGGCTCGGGGTCGCGTGGCTTCGGGGTGCGGGGCCGGTCGTCGCCGTGCGCGGCCTCGGCTCGGGCGGGACGCTCGGAGCGCTCGGACCGCTCGGTGCCGAACCGGTCGGCGTCGAACCGCTCGGCCTCGGACCGCTCGTGACGCGAGCCCTCGTGGCGGTCCTCGTAGTGGTCGTCGTACCGGTCCGAGCCGTACCGCTCGGCGCTGTAGCGCCCGGCGCCGTAGCGCTCGGAGGAGTACCGGTCGCTCGAGTAGCGGTCGGACCGGTCGGCCCCGTGGCGAACGTCGTCGTACCGGGCGCCGGCGTAGGCCTCGTGGCCGTCGGTGCCGTAGCGGTCCGCCCGCGGGCGGCGGGCGTAGCGGTCGTCCTCGTACCGGTCGGCGTCGTCGTAGTCCCCGTACCCGTCGTAGGAGTCCAGCTCGTCCGCGGGCACCATGCCGAAGTACGCCTTCACGCGGTGCAGTGCGGTCATGGCAGCCCTCTCCCCTTCAACGTCGACCAGCCGGGAGGGAGACGCTGCGACCCCGGTACGGCGGTGGACTACATCCGTGTCATTCACTCACACGGAACGCTAGCTACCGGGCGCCGAGGAGAGCCGTACCGACACGCACACACGTCGAACCGTGCTCGATCGCGGCCTCCAGATCCCCGGACATGCCTGCTGAGGGTCGTGGCGCCGGGGTGAGCAGCCGCGACGCGGCGGGCGAGCGCGGCAAACGTGCTGAACGCCTCGGAGGGGTCGGCGTGCTGCGGGGCCACCGTCATCACTCCGTCGAGGGAGAGGTGCTCGCTCTGTGCGACACGATCCGCGAGCGCCGGCACGTCGTCGAGGGAGGCACCACCCCGCCCGGGGGCGTCGTCGAGGCTGACCTGGACCAGGACCGAGAGCGGGCCCGACCGCTCCCCCGCGTCCCGGGCGTTCCCGGCCGCGCGGTCGAGCGCGTCGGCCAGTCGCCCGGAGTCCACCGAGTCGACCGCGTGGGCCCACCGCGCGACGTTGCGGGCCTTGTTGCGCTGCAGGCGCCCGACGACGCGCCAGCGCACCGCCGCGTCCGGGCGCAGCGCCGCGAGCTCGGCGGCCTTGGCCGCGCCCTCCTGCTCCTTGTTCTCCCCGAAGTCGGCCAGGCCGAGGTCGACGAGGTGGGCGACGTCCGCGGCGGGCCACGTCTTGGTGACCGCGAGCAGGGAGATCTCCCCCGGGTCCCGGCCCGCCGCGCGCGCGGCGGCGTCGATGCGGGCGCGCACCTCGTCCAGGGAGCGCGCCAGCGCGGCCCGGCGCGCGTCGGGGTCGGTCATCGCGTGTCGTACTCCCACCACGTCACCCCGGCGAACCGCCCGGTGGGACGGGCGCGCCGGTGACTGAAGAGCTGGTCGTCCTCGAGGGTGCACCGCGTGTCGGCGTCGATCCTGCGGATGCCCAGCTCCTCGAGCTGGCGGCGCAGGCCCGCGTGCAGGTCCAGCGACGGCGTACCGACCCGGGTCGTGCCCGCGCTGCCGGGCAGCACCGCGTCGACCTCCGCGCGCATCTCCTCCGGGACCTCGTAGCACCGCCCGCACACGCCGGGGCCGAGCAGCACCTCGATCCGCTCCCGCTCCGCCCCGAGCTCGGCCATCACGTCCAGCGTCCGGGGCAGGACGCCGGCCGCGGCCCCGGTGCGCCCGGCGTGCGCCGCCGCGACCACGCCCGCCTCCGGGTCGGCGAGCAGCGCCGGGACGCAGTCGGCGACGACGACGGCGAGCGCCTGGCGCGGCCGCTCGGTCACCAGCGCGTCGGCGGTCGGGATCTCCTGCTGGGGTCCCTCGACGACGGCGACGTCGGTCCCGTGCACCTGGTTCATCCAGGCCACCCGGGACGGGTCCAGGCCGATGCCGCGCGCGAGGCGGTCGCGGTTGGCGGCGACGGCCGTGGGCTCGTCGCCCACGTGGTCGCCGAGGTTGAACGAGTCGTACGGGGACCGCGACCGGCCGCCCGCACGAGTGGTCAGTACACGACGGACCCGCACGGGCCCATCATCCCCGGTGGCTCCGCCGAGTGGACCTCGGTGGGGCGCTCGACCCCGGGGCGTGCCCCGTGGTGGTCCACTCGGCGGGCGCTCAGCGCATGAAGGACGGGACGTCGACCTCGTCCTCGTCACCCCGGGTCTTGGGGGCGGACGGCGAGCCGGTGGTCCCGCCGGACTCGCCGTCGGCGGCCTTCGGCTCCGACGGAGCGGCGGGCCCGGCGCCGGCCTCCTCACGGGAGACCGCCGGCGTCGTCGGCATCGTCGGGGCGGCCGCGACGGCGGGCGGGATCGACGGCTCCGGTGACCGGCCCGCCTGGGGCCGGACCTGGCCCGCCTGCGCGGAGGCGGTCGCCTGGGACGGCCGTCCGGGGCCGGTCTGCCCCGCGAGCACCTCGCCGGGCAGCTTCTTGTGGGTCGGGGCCCCGGAGTCGAAGCCCGCCGCGATGACGGTGACGCGGACCTCGTCGCCGAGGGAGTCGTCGATGACCGTCCCGAAGATGATGTTCGCGTCGGGGTGGGCGGCCTCCTGGACCAGCGAGGCGGCCTCGTTGATCTCGAACAGCCCGAGGTCGGAGCCGCCCGCGATCGACAGCAGCACGCCGTAGGCGCCGTCCATGGACGCCTCGAGCAGCGGCGAGTTGATCGCCTTGCCCGCCGCCTCGACGCTGCGGCCGTCCCCGCGCGCCGAGCCGATGCCCATCAGCGCGCTGCCCGCCCCGGACATGACGCTCTTGACGTCGGCGAAGTCGAGGTTGATCAGACCCGGCGTGGTGATGAGGTCGGTGATGCCCTGCACACCGGAGAGGAGGACCTCGTCGGCGGACCGGAAGGCGTCCATCAGGCTCAGGGACACGTCGCCGAGCTGGAGCAGCCGGTCGTTCGGGATGACGATGAGCGTGTCGCACTCGTTGCGCAGCTCCTGGATGCCGTTCTCGGCCTGCGTGGCGCGGCGCTTGCCCTCGAAGGAGAACGGCCGGGTGACCACGCCGATCGTCAGCGCGCCCAGCTTCCGGGCGATGCCGGCCACGACGGGGGGCGCCACCGGTGCCGGTGCCGCCGCCCTCGCCGGCCGTCACGAAGACCATGTCGGCCCCCTTGAGGACCTCCTCGATCTCCTCGGCGTGGTCCTCGGCGGCGCGACGGCCCACGTCGGGGGCCGCGCCGGCGCCGAGCCCGCGCGTGAGCTCGCGGCCCACGTCGAGCTTGACGTCCGCATCGGACATGAGGAGGGCCTGGGCGTCGGTGTTCACCGCGATGAACTCGACCCCCTTGAGGCCGACCTCGATCATGCGGTTGACGGCGTTGACGCCGCCGCCACCGATGCCGACGACCTTGATCACGGCCAGGTAGTTATGCGGGGGCGTCATGCTGCCGCCTTTCACTGTGGTGCTCGGGCGACGCCGGCCCGACACGCGGGCCAACCCTCGACTCTCGACCTCGAGTAGAGGTCTATGCTTCGAGGTCACCCTGCCGGCGTCGGCCGCGACCGTAGGCAGCCCACGTAGGCCTTTTCCAGCAGGCGCGCCGGGCGTGTCGTCGTCGGCTTCACCCGTTCGCCGAACTCTCGACTCCGCATCGAGACTTCCGGGGCCCGTTCCGCGCGGTGGGCCCGTCGGTCGGGATGGGCCCGGCGGGGCGTTCCGGCGAGGGGCCCCCTTCGCCCGTCTATTCGAGCGAAGGGGCCCTTCAGTCGGAACGGTGGCCGGCGAGATCAGCCGGCAACGGCGGCGAACGAGTCGCCGAGGCGGGCGTCGGAGAGCTCGTAGGTGGCGGACTGGCCGATGCCGCGGTCGCGGTAGAGCCCGAGCTTCCAGTAGCTGTAGTCGCCCGGGTACAGCGTCCCGCCCGGCGGGTGGAAACCGGTGACCTTCTGCTGGCCGTCCACCCAGGCGTCGACCACGCTCGTCGCGCTCTTCGACGAGAACTTCACGTGCAGCACCAGGATGGTGATCTTCCCGGTGACGGCCGGCGCGATCGTCTTGTCGAAGTTCTTCGAGCCGCCGGGGTGGTCGAACCCGCCCGAGAGGATGTAGTTGCCGTTGCCGATCCGCAGCTCCAGGGGCGGGCTGCCGGTGCCCTCGTTCTTGAACTGGGTGATGAGCTGCCACGACGTCGCGTTCACCGGGAAGTCCGGCGCGAGCCGCACGGAGAGCCGGATGTAGCGGTCCTGGCCCTCGGTGAAGTTGTCGACGTTCGGCTCGACCTCCGCGCGCTGGGCCCCGCCCGGCATCGTGAAGCGCAGCGCCTTCTGCCCGGGCAGGTCGGTCGCCGGGACGACGGTCGGCTGCTTGGCCCCGACGAAGTTCCAGGGCGTGTCCTTGAACATCCCCAGGCCCTGCCCGGTGATGTTCGAGTCCCAGATGGCCTTGGGAGCGGCGGCCTCCGGAGCGGCGGACGGCTCGGGGGCGGAGAGGACCGAGAGTCCCCCGAGGCCCGGGAGCCCGACCTGTGCGGCCGGGGTGTGCGGCGGCGTCGGCGTCCCGGTGGCCGCGGGCGCGGTGGTCGCGGGCGCGGTGGTCGTCGCCGGGGCACCCGCGGCCGGCTTCGTGGTCGTCGGCCTGGTGGCCTCCGACGGCTTGGGCGCGGCCTGGGGCCCGACCGGCCGCGGGCCGATCGGCCACAGCTCGCTCGGCCAGGAGCCGACCGGCTTCGGCGCCGTGGGCTTCGCGGGGACGGGCTTCGGCGCCGAGGGCTTCGGCGCGGCCGGGACGGGAGCCGTGGTGCTCGGCGCGACGGGGGCCGTCGCGGGCGAGACGGCCGCCGTCGTCGTCGAGGTCGTCAGCCACAGGCGCTGGACCGCCGGGCCCACCGCGCCCGGTCCGCCGAGCATGACGATCCGGGCCTGCACCTGGGTCGTGGCCGAGGGCAGGACGGTGCGGACGCCGTCGCGGGTGGGGATCCACCGGCTCCAGGCGCCGGTCGGGAGGACACCGCGCACGTCGACCCGGGCCGACGTGCCCGGCGGCAGGTCGGCGGTGAGGTCCGCGGTGATCGCGTTCGCGGGAGCCGCGGGCCGGCGGGGCGCCAGCACCATGACGCCCTCGGAGCGCCGGCGCTCGGTCGACGGCGTCACCAGGCGCACGGCGCCCTCGGCGAGGCGCACGTTGACGTCGTCGCCGCCGGAGACCGCCAGCTCCGCGCCCCAGCTCTCGCCGCTGGGGACCGCGGTGGCGGTGGCGGCGAACCCGACGACGGCGGCGAGCAGCACGCCCGCGCCGGCGATCAGCGCGGCCCGGCGTCGACGGCGGGCCCGGCGGGGGTCCGGCCCGGCGACCGGGCGCGCCCCGTCCCCGGCGTGCGGGGCCAGCGGGCGCGCGCCGAGCGGCTCGTGGCGGGCCGGGGCACCGCGGCGCGGTCCCGGGGGGACGGAGCGCGCGGCGGTCACCTCGACGGTGGGGGTCTCGGAGAATAGCTCGTCGACGAGGTCAGCAGGACGCGACACGGGGGGCCTCCATACCGGCGGCGGGGACGTACTGGTTCGGGCCGATGCGCAGCCAGCTGCTGCTCGTGCCCTGCGCGCCGGAGCGCACCTGGCCGACGGCGCTGCACTCGACGGTCATGCGGGCACCGCCGGCGACCGCACCGACGGCCGACGACGAGTCGGTCGGGGCGGAGCGGACGACGATCGTCGGCGCCCCGGTGGGCCGGGCCAGCGCCGACGGGCCGGTCCCGGTCCAGAGGTAGGTGACGGTGACCCAGCTGTTGTCGCGCAGGCCGAGGTCGTCGTAGAAGGTGCCGTCGGCGAGGTCGATGCCCGCCGGGTTGGCGACCGTGCGGCCGAAGCCGTCCTTGCCGCCGTTGTAGCGCTGCTGGTTCGCGGCCTGCGCCTCCGGCGTGCCCTGCGGGAGGTCCTTCCAGGTCTGGCGGGTCGCGGTGGGGTTCCAGTAGTCGTCCTTGGTGTTCCACGGGCCGACGTCCCATACCGGGGACCAGGCGCAGCGGCCGGAGGGGGCGCAGACCTTCGCGGTGTAGTCGCCGGTGTTCCGCGGCGAGAGCCCGCGGCGTGAGGGCAGCGCGACGAAGTGGTCGCGCGGGACGATGACGTGGCCGTTGGCGGTGGTGCCGCCGACCAGCCCCTCCCGCGTGGCGAAGACGCGGCTCGACACGGCGGGGGTGGCCAGTGGCGCGGGCGCCTCGACGCCGGGCGGGACCGGCGCGGTGCCGACCGGGCCCTGCGCCCGGGTGCGGTCCGCGGCGAGCCAGAGCCGCTGCAGCGCGGGGCCGGCGCCGCCGGGGCCGGCGACGAGCGTCGCGCGGACCTGGACGGAGGTGGTCGCCTCGGGGAGCAGGGCGGGGCCGCCGGGGTCCGCGGGCTCCCACTGGCTCCACGAGCCGTCGGCCCGCAGGCCCCGGACGTCGACGAGGAGCTGGGCGCCCGGCGGGACGTCGGCGGTGACGGCCGCCGACACCCGGTCCACCGGGCTCGGCAGGCGCCGCGGCGCGAGGAGCAGCTCGCCCTCGGCCAGCGGCGAGCGGGCGCTCTGGGACCGGACGGTGTCGCCGGCGAGACGGATCGCGCCCGCGGTGGCGACGACGTTGGTGTCGTCCCCACCGGCCACGGCGAGCTCGGCGATCCACGTGTCCCCCGGCCCGGGCGCCGCCCGCGCGGTGGGTGCCGCCGCGAGGGCCACGAGGAGGGCGACCACCGTGAGCCCGGCCGCGAGCAGCGGGCCGACACCGATCCGTGTCCTCCCGCCCCGGCCGGGCCCGCGGTCGCGCTGCGCCCGCGCGGTCGTCATGGTCATCGCGTCCTCTTCCTCGCTGTGCCTGGGAGCGGCGT
>NZ_JBVPVA010000233.1:0-3944 GCF_055612215.1 Actinomycetospora sp.
AGAAGCTCCCGGTGGCCGCGGGCACCACGGCGCCGCAGTGGGCGGCCGCGTCGCTCGGCAAGGTCGTCGCCGCGATCCCCACCGACGCCGGGCCCGCGAAGGCGCCCGGTACCGCGCCGCAGTCCGGATCGGGCGGGAGCACGGCGTCCGAGGATCCGGACGCGCAGGCGACCGGCACCGCCGACCCGGGGACGGGCGCGGGCGGGACCGGGACGGGCGCCAGGGGTCGAGCGCGGAGCCGTCGTCCTCGGGGGCCGACACCGCGAGCACGGGGACCGGCAGGACGGGTGGCGCCGGTGCGGCGACCACGACGCCGCCGGCGAGGTCGACCGGTACCGGGAGGACCGACGGCTCCTACGACGGGGGCGGCGCGGCCGGTACCGGGACCGCCGGTTCCTACGAGGGTGGGTCGGCCGGCGACGGCGGGTCGTCGGCGGCCACCCCGACCACGGCCCCGTCCGGGTCGTCCACGGCCGGCGGAGCCGGGACGGGGGCAGGGGTGTCCACCCGGCGCTCCGGGTCGGCGTCGTCGGACGGCGGCGACGCCACGGGCTCGACGGGGACCGGCTCGCGCGGTTCAGGGTCGCGGGCCTCGTCGGCGCAACCGGACGCCGGCGGCTCGGGGACCGTGTCCTCCGGACAGGGTTCGGCGGGGACGTCGCCCTCGGGTTCGAGGACGGGCACCGGCGTCACCGGTTCCTCGGCCGGTGCCGCGGGGTCGAGTACCTCGGCGAACGGGACGGGTGTCGAGCCCACGACGACCGCCCCGTCCGGCCGCCGCTCGACCGGTACCGGCTCGACGGGCACCGGCTCGTCGGGGGAGTACGGGGCGGGCGAGGAGACCGGTTCCGGCTCCGCCTCCGCCACCGAGGCGCCGACCACCACCACGAGCGCCGCGCCCTCCGCCGGGAGCCGCGGCAGCGAGAAGACCGGCAAGGACAAGGACAAGGACGACGACAAGGAGAAGGACAAGACCGGCGGCAAGGACGGGAACCGCGGCAAGGACGAGAACCGCGGCAAGGACACCGGCGCGTCCTTCTCCCTGGCGAGCGGCCTCGAGGGGTTCAAGTCGACCCCGTGGAACAACCAGGGCGCCACGGACCCGAGCGCGGCGGCGTCGCCGAACGTGCCGGGACGCGAGGCGGTCAAGTTCGAGATGCCCGGGGGAGGGAAGCGCACCGAGGCCGAGCCGGACATCCCCGAGTTCAAGGAGGGCGAGAAGGCCTTCATCGGCTACTCCGGCTTCTTCGACCACGGCTTCCCGACGAACACCGACACCTGGCAGCTGATCATGCAGTTCAAGCAGCCGGGGACCGGGAGCCCGCCGCTGGCCGTCGAGGTCGGCAAGGGACAGCTGCGGCTCGCGAACGACGGGGGCAGCCAGAAGGACTTCTGTCCGGTCACCCAGGGCGCGTTCTCGTTCCAGCTCGGCGTCACCTTCGGCGGCGCGATCGACGCCTGGTGCAACGGCAAGCAGACGCTCACCGGCTACACGACCCCGAAGCCGAACGTGCAGGGCAGCGCCTACCTCAAGACCGGCATCTACCGCGACGAGTCGATCAGGCAGGACAGCACGCTCTTCCTCAACGACCTCAAGGTCGGCAAGACCCTCGAGTCGGTCTCGGGGCTCGCGGGCGCCGGGAACGGGTCGACGGCTACCGCGGCCACGACCGGTCCGGCCACGACCGATCCGGCCGCGGACGGGACGGCCGACCAGACGGCGGCCGCCACCTCCACCGCGCCGACGACGAGCGCCCCCGCCCCGACCGCCCCGGAGGCGACCGCCGACGCCCTCGGAGCCGGGACGGGAGCGGGCGCGACAGGCACCGGGTCCGGCTCGGGGTCCTCCTCGGAAGCCTCGAACTCGTACTTCACGGCCGGACCCGGGGGCGCCCCGCCGCCGGGCCCGCCTCCCCGTCGACCGGCCGGACCGTGACGAGGGCCACCGATGCCGCCCGGCTCGCCGTCGCGGGGCTGGCCTACGGTCCGGTCGGGGGAGCCCTCCGCCCATCGGGACGAGTAGGGATGAACCCCCGCCGCGACCGGGTACACGACCGGTCGTCAGCGATCAGTGGGGAGCGTGACCGTGAGGGCCAGCGATCTGTTCGTCCGGTGTCTGGAGGCCGAGGGCGTCGAGTACGTGTTCGGCGTACCCGGTGAGGAGAACGCCGATCTCCTGATGTCGATGCGCGACTCCGCGATCCAGTTCGTGCCCACGCACCACGAGGCCGGGGCCGCGTTCATGGCCGACGTGTACGGCCGGCTCTCGGGCCACCCGGGGGTCTGCCTGTCGACGCTCGGCCCGGGGGCGTCGAACCTCGTCACCGGCGTCGCCAACGCCAACATGGACAACTCCCCGGTCGTCGCGATCACCGGGCAGGGCGCCACGACGCGGCTGCACAAGGAGTCGCACCAGGCGATGAACGTCGTCGAGATGTTCACGCCGATCACCAAGTGGACGACCTCGCTGCGCGACGAGACGACGATCCCCGAGGTCATCCGCAAGGCGTTCAAGCTCGCCGCGGCCGAGAAGCCGGGGGCCACGCACGTCGAGCTCCCCGAGGACATCGCCAAGCACGAGGTCGAGAGCGAACCGATCGTGCCGCCGGAGAAGGTGCGCCGGCCCGTGCCCGACGACAAGTCGGTGCAGGCGGCCCTCGACCTCATCGCCCGCTCGGAGCGACCGGTGCTCCTCGTCGGCCAGGGCTGCGTCCGCACCCGCGTGAGCCGACAGCTGCAGCGCTTCGTCGACGAGACCGGCATCTACGCCGGCATGACCTTCATGGGCAAGGGCGCACTGTCCGACCGCCACGAACGCAGCCTCTACGCCGTCGGCCTCGGCTCCCGGGACTACGTCACCGAGGTGTTCGAGGCCGCCGACCTCGTGATCGCGGTCGGCTACGACATGGTCGAGTGGCCGCCCGCGCGCTGGAACATCGGGCGCAGCAAGAGGCTCCTGCACATCGACTTCGACCCCGCCGAGGTCGACGGCGCCTACCGCCCGAACGTCGAGATCGTCGGGGACATCGCGGCAGCCCTCTGGCACATCAACGAGGGGCTCACCGAGGACCACCACTTCCCCGACATCGACGGCCACTCCCGCGCCCGGGCGCACCTCACCGAGGAGATCAGCGAGGGCGGGGCCTCCGCCGAGAACGAGACCGGCGACTTCCCGATGAAGCCGCAGCGCATCCTGGCCGACCTGCGCGCCGAGATGGGCGACGAGGACATCCTGATCTCGGACGTCGGGGCCCACAAGATGTGGATCGCGCGCCACTACCCGACCTACGACCCGAACAGCTGCATCATCTCCAACGGCTTCTGCTCGATGGGGATCGCCGTTCCCGGCGGGGTGTCGGCCTCCCTGGTGCACCCCGACCTGCGGGTCGTCGCGATCTCCGGCGACGGTGGGTTCCTCATGAACGGCCCGGAGCTGGCGACAGCGGTCCGCCTCGGGGTCGCGCCGGTCAACCTGGTCTGGGAGGACAACGGCTACGGGCTGATCTCCTGGAAGCAGGAGGTCGAGTTCGGCCGCCACTTCGGCACCGACTTCCCGTCGCCCGACCTGGTGAAGATCTCCGAGGGTCTCGGCTGCCACGCCCGTCGGCTGACCAGTGCCGACGAGCTCCGGCCCGCCCTCAAGGAGGCGTTCGACCAGCGCGACCGGCCGTCGGTGATCGTCGTGCCGGTGGACTACCGGGAGAACGTCAAGCTGACCCGGCGCCTCGGCCAGCTGATCGCGCACTGAGCCCGTCCGCGCCCGGGGTCAGGTCCGCTCCACCCGGCGGACCTGACCACTCGGACGCCACGACGTGATCAGCAACTTGTCCGCCGACGGCGCGATCACGGTGTGGACCAGCTCGGTGACGGCGACCGCGAAGTAGGACCCGTCGGGCCCCTCTCCGGGACGACCGATCTCCCTGACCCGCCCGGCGACCCACGCC
>NZ_JBVPVA010000377.1:0-5013 GCF_055612215.1 Actinomycetospora sp.
CCCTGATCCTGACCGGACTGCTGCTGGTGGGCCCGGGTGTCCTGGTCGTCGTCCTCGGAGCCCTGGTCCTGGTCGGGCCGCTGGTGGACCTGGGTGTCCTGGTCCTCGGTGTCCTGGTCCTCGGAGTCCTGGTCGTTCGAGTCCTGGTCGTGCGAGTCTTGGTCGTCGGAGTCCTGGTCGGTGCCGTCGGCGCCGGACTTCTCGTCCTCGGACTTGGTGTGCTCACCGGCCTGCGGGAGCACCACCGTCCCGCCGGCGTACTCGTCGACCGGCACACCGACCAGGACTCGAACGACCAGGACTCCGAGGACCAGGACTCCGAGGACCAGGACACCGAGGACCAGGACACCGAGGACCAGGACACCCAGGTCCACCAGCGGCCCGACCAGGACCAGGGCTCCGAGGACGACGACCAGGACACCCAGGCCCACCAGCAGCAGTCCGGTCAGGATCAGGGCGGGTCCGATCAGCAGGAGACCCGGGCCCACCAGCAGTCCGGCCAGGACTCCGGCCAGGGGCCGAGCCGGGACCAGGGCGTGCGGCTCGAGGACCAGGGCCCCCGGCACGCGGCGGACGACAACGCCGACCAGCACACCGAGGAGATCCCGCTGCCCAGCCAGCGCGACGCCGACGGGCAGGCGGACGAGGACGGGAAGCCGTCACCCCACAAGCGCGAGGGCGGGCTGCGGCGCCTGTTCAACCGCTCCTGAGGCCCCGTCGGCGAGGCCGGGTGGACTCCCACGGCTGCTACGGCAGCCGTCGCGGTCCACTCGGTCTGGCCCCCGGGCCCGAGTGGACCTCCACGGCTGCGGCCGCAGCCACCGAGGTCCACGCGGCGACCCTCCCGACGGTTCCGGATCACTCGTCCTCGAGCGCCTCGCGAGGACGCGTGGCCGAACCGGCCCGGAGCACATGCTGCCGACCAGAACCGGATCTTGGCGGGCGGGGCCCGGCCAGAGTGTGATCCCGCTCATGAACGAGTGGATCGCCGAGGTCGGGGCCGAGAACGCCGAACTGCTCGCGACCCGCAGCCGGACCGCGGTGCTCGCCTCCGAGTACCGCCCCAAGGACCTCGGGGACGGTCGCATCTCTTACTCGAAGCGCGCGCTCGGCGCCGCCCGGGAGCTCTCCGAGGAGGAGGAGGGCGCGATCACCGAGGACGGCGAGGGCCTGCGGGTCTGGGTCGGTGACGACGCGTTCGACCTCGAGGAGACCTGACCCTCGGCCCGTCGGCGATCCTCGTCATCGTTCAACGATCCGGCATGAGGACGGGTCGGTAGGCTCGGCGTCGTGACCGTCGCCGATCCCGACCCGGCCGCCCGCGCCGCGCTCGAGGCGCTGTCCACGGCCCGCGTCGCGCAGACGTCGTCGACGGCCGAGCGGGTCGCGGACGCGTTGCGCGAGCAGGTCGTGGAGGGACGGCTCCTCCCCGGGGCGCGACTGGGGGAGCAGGCGTTCTGCGATGCGATGCGAGTCTCGCGCAACACCCTGCGGGAGGCGTTCAGCCAGCTCGTCGCCGAGCGGATCCTGGTGCGCGAGGCGCACCGCGGGGTCTTCGTCACGACGCCGGGCGTGGCCGACGTGCACGACGTCTACCGGTCCCGGCGCATCGTCGAGCCCGGAGCGGTGCGCTCGGGCGAACGCGCGCACGACGAGGCGGCGGTCGCCCTGGTGCGCCGGGCCGTCGAGGAGGGGCGGGCCGCCGCGACCGCGGCGGACTGGAGCGGGGTGGCGGACGCCAACCAGCACTTCCACCGGGCGCTCGTCGGGCTCGCCGGCAGCACGCGGCTCGACCAGCAGATGGACCTGCTGCTGGCCGAGATGCGGCTGACCTTCCACCTGATGGGCACCCACCGCGACTTCCACGAGCCCTACCTGGAACGCAACGACGCCGTGGCGACGCTCGTCGAGCGCGGGGAGCTCGAGAAGGCCGCGCTCGAGGTGGCCGACTACCTCGCCGACGCCGAGGCCCGCATCGTCGCCGCGTTCACCGGAGGACGCTCCTGACCACCTCGGCGTGCTCCCGCAGCGTCTCCGCCGGGTCCTGCCCCGGCTGACGCCCGAAGCCGCAGTACATCGCGACCCCGAAGTCGTCCAGGAACCGCGAGGCCGTCCGGTGCCGGCGGCGCAGTCCGTCCTCGCCGTCGAGGGGGAGGACGATGCCGAGGAACACCCGGGTGTGCGGCACATGCAGACCGGCCAGGGGGGCGAAGAACGCCTGGTCCTCGCTGCGCAGGTACCGCGGGCCGGCCAGGTGCAGCCAGTCCAGCGGGCGCCCGGAGTGCGCCGCGGCGTGGTTGGCCATGTGCACGAGGAGTCCCATGTCCCGGGCCTCGAACATCGGCCACTCGGGGAACGTCCCGTAGCAGAGGTGCAGGCCGAGCAGGACGTCCTCGGGGACGTGCGGGGCCAGGCGCGACCACGGCCCGGCGAAGCGGTCCCACGCCCCCTCCTGCCCGCCCTCGGTCCAGCCGAGGACCTGCTCGTTGTCGAGCACCTCGTAGGCGAAGTCGAACTGCAGCGCGAGGTCGTCCGCCGGGACCGTCGCGAGCACCTCGTCGATCGAGCGTCGCGTGAGGTCCTCCAGCGCCGGCCCGACGATCGCCCAGTCCCGCGCGTAGTGGTCCTTGAACGCGCCCGTGAACACGCTCGACGGGCCCGGGAAGTTGACCTGGAACCGCTGGCCGGCCGGGATGACGCCCTCGTCGCGCAGGCGGCGGAAGAGTGCGTAGGACTCCAGCATCACCGGCACCCGCGGCCACGCGTCGAAGCGCAGCGGATCCACGCCCTCGCGCACGGTCAGCCGCGCCGTCTCGTAGGCGTGCCGCGCGCGCCCGGTGGGGGAGCCGCTCGGGACCAGCACCTCGATGTCGGGATGGGGCTCGAGCAGCCGGGTGCGGTCGAAGGCGACCCACATGCTGAGCGCGCCTGACTCACCGTCGGGCAGGGCCGGGACGAGGTCCCCGACGAGGCCCGCCCCGGCCCGGAACGCCTCCTCGGCCGAGGGCGTGGGCAGGCTGCCCACCAGCAGGAGATCGCTCGTCACCCGTCCGGCCACGCCGGCCTCCCTCGCCCACCGTGTCGTTGCTCGTCGGAGGCGATCCTCCCGCGCCGGGCGCTGCTCGGCGACGGTTCGTCGTCCCGGTGAACCGTTCGGCCGCCGGCTCCGTGTTCCCGGGCAGGAACCCCGAGCGGAGGGCGTGGCGATGACCCACAGCACGGCGAGCACGATCGATCACGGGTCCCGGACGACGGGTGGCGCGCCCGGCCTGCTGCGCGCGGTGCAGGTGACGGCCGTGCTGGCCGTGCTCAATCTCGTCCTGCAGTACGTCACGGCGGGCCAGATCCTGCCCCGCGGCGGCCCCGCCATCGCCACCCACGCGACCGGCGCGATCGTGCTGCACGTCGTGACGGGGGCGCTCGCCCTCGCCGCGATCCTCTACGCGCGGGCGCAGCGTGGACCGTGGTGGCCGCCGGTGGTGGCCGTCCTGGTGTTCGTGTGCAGCTTCGTGCAGGCCTACTTCGGCGACGAGGGGAACCTGAAGGTCCACGTGCCCGGGGCGCTGGTGCTGACCGTCGGGATCGTCTGGCTCACGGCGTGGTCGTTCACGCGCGCCGTGCGACGCTGACCCAGGTGGAGGTGGCGCGCGAGTCGGGGGACGCGGAGCTGATCCGCGTGCTCCACGAGCAGCACGGCGCCGCCCTCTGGGCGGTGGCGCTGCGGACGACCGCCGACCGCGGGCGCGCGCAGGACGCCGTGCAGGAGACCCTGCTGCGCGCCTGGCGCCACCCGGCCGCCCTCGATCCGAGTCGCGGCGACCCCCGCCCCTGGCTGCTGCGGACGCTGCGGAACGTGCTGATCGACGAGTGGCGGTCGCGCGCGGCGCGCCCGGAGCTGCTGTCCGACGACCCCGTGGGCGCGGAGTCGGGGACGGCTCCGGGGGCGCACACCGTGACCGACCACGCCGAGGCCGCCGTGCAGGCCTGGACCGTCGCCGCGGCCCTCGACCGGCTCTCGCCCGAGCACCGCGCGGTGATCGTGGAGTGCTACTACGGAGGTCGTACGGTCGGCGAGGCGGCGGCCGTGCTGGGCATCCCCGCGGGGACCGTCAAGTCGCGGGTGCACTACGGGCTGCGGGCGCTACGACTGGCGCTGGAGGAGATGGGGGTCGGCACATGAGCTGCCCGCACCGCCTCGACGTCGGGGTCTACGTCCTCGGGGCGCTCGACCCCCCGGAGCGGGAGTCGTTCGAGACCCATCTCGACGGCTGCCCGACGTGCCGCGCCGAGCTCACCGCGGTGGCCGGGCTGCCGGGTCTGCTCTCGCGGGCCGCGGCCCCCGTCGTGGATCCGGCGGCCCCGGAGCCGCCCGGCGAGATCCTCGCGGGCACGGTGCGCCGGGTCCGACGGCGCCGGCGCGTCGCCCTGCTGGCCGCGGCGGCCGCCGTCGTCGTCGCCCTCGGTGTCGGGGCAGGGGTGGCGGCGTGGACGGGCCCGGGTCCCGCGGCCGCCCCGGACCCGGACGTCGCGGCGCAGGCCCGCGAGGTCGCGCTGCCCGGCGTCGCGGGCTCGGAGTCCTCCGGCCTCGCCGGCCTCACCGCACGCCCGTGGGGGACCCAGGTGTCGTTGACCTGCGTCTACGAGGGCGCTCCGCACCCTCCGCCGCCCCCGGACGCGCCGCGGACCACCTACGTGCTGGTGGTCCGCGGCGTCGACGGCCGGCTCGAGCAGATCGCGAGCTGGAGCCCGCCACCCGGCCAGGATGTCCGCGTCGCCGCCTCGACCGACCTCCCGACCGACCGGGTCTCGGGCCTCGAGGTCCGCACGGCGGAGGGTGCGGTGGTCATGCGGTCATAGGTGCTCGTGCGGCCGCGCCTTCAGCGCCGCCACCGTACTGACCACCGCCGCGAGGAACAGGTAGCCCGCTGCGAACCAGGGCGCGCCACCGCCGAGGGCCAGCAGCGACGTGAGGATCGGTGGCGTCAGGCCCGAGGCGTAGATCCCGCCACCCTG
>NZ_JBVPVA010000462.1:0-2905 GCF_055612215.1 Actinomycetospora sp.
CCGGGTTCCACCCGCCCGCCGGGCAGGGTCCAGCGCCCGGCCTCGGGGTCGTGGGCCCGCCGCACGAGCAGCAGCCGGCCGTCGGCGTCCCGGACGACCGCGCCCGCGGCGAGCACCGTCCGCACGGCCACGTCCCCTCCCCGGCGACCGTCCCCGACGGCCGGCGAGCTCCGCCGCCAGGATTCGAACCTGGATCATCGGAACCAAAATCCGAGGTGTTGCCCTTACACCACGGCGGATCGCGGGTAGCCCGCTCGGACCATGGTGACACGACCCCGGACGAGCCTCCCCACCTGCACGAACCGGGGCCCGCGAGCGGCGGGGACGGTGCCGCTCCCGGCCCCGGACCGGGTGCGGCCCGTGACCGCCCGGCGGCCGTCTCGTTGAGGACGGCGGACCAGTACGTCGCACGCGGACGATCTCCGAGCCGTGCACCGTGTCACTCCCGATCCGGCACGCAACCTGCCCGCGGCGCACGCGTCCAACGTGTAGAGGACCCGATCCGCAGCCAGGCGGACGCCGTGCAGGGGGAGGAGGCAGTGGACGGATGGGGCGAAACCGGACGTTCGGACCATGTGCCCCGACCCGCGATCCCAGCACCACTGCTCCGCACGGGCGACGAGCGACGTCGGGCGTCCGGGACACGGCTCCAGGGCCGCGTCCCGACGCTCAGAACAGGGGCGAAGGCTTGAGCGGCACCGAGCTCGAGGGCAGGACCGACCCGAGCGACACCGGCGAGATCCGGGCGGTGGCACCGTCGGCGCCGGCCTCGTCGGCACCCGCCGGCAGCGGCCCGGCCCCGGAGTGCGAGCCGGCGCCGGCGCCGGCCCCGTTCGTCGACCCCGACCCGACGGCGCCGGGCTTCATCCGCATCTGGGACGACGAGGGCCCGGGCCAGCCGGGCAGCGTCGCCCTCGCGACCAGCTGGCAGGCCAAGTTCGCCCTCGCGGTCGCCGCGTCCGACCTGCTCATCCTCACGGTGTCCGCGCTGCTCGGCGCGCTCATCGGCTTCGGGGCCGGGACCGGGGACCGCGGCACCAACCCGTGGGCCCTCGCGCTCGTCGCGGTGCTGCTGGTGCCGATCACGCTCGGCGCCGCCCGCGCCTGGGACCCGCGGGTGCTCGGGCAGGGCTCCGAGGAGTGGAGCCGCCTGATGCGCGGCTACGTCACCGCGGCGATCCTGCTGGCCCTCGCCGGGCTGGTCCTCGAGCGCACCGGCGTGCGCCCGTGGGTCTTCGGCATCCTCCCGGTCGCAGGGCTGCTCTCCATGGCCGGCCGCTACACGCTGCGCCGGTGGCTGCACGACGCCCGCAAGCGCGGCCGGGGCCTGCTCCCGGTCCTCGCGATCGGCACCGAGGAGTCCGTCCGGGACCTCATCGAGCGCACCCGCCGCGTGCCGCACATCGGCTGGGTGGTGACCGCGGCCTGCACCCCCACCGGCCTCGGCGAGGACGGCCAGGGCCACGTCGCCGGCGTGCCGGTGCTGGGCGACCTCGACTCGCTGCCCTCCAGCGTGCGCAGCGGCCGCTTCGGCGTCGTCGCCGTCGCCCCCACGCCCGGCTGGAGCCCCAAGCGGCTGCACCGCCTCGCCTGGGACCTCGAAGGCACCGGCTCCGAGCTCGTCGTCGACCCCGGCCTCATGGAGGTCGCCGGCCCGCGCCTGCACGTCGCGCCGGTCGACGGCCTGCCGCTGCTGCGCCTCACCGAGCCGCGCCTGTCCGGCATCCCGCGCATCGGCAAGCTGCTCTTCGACCGGGTCGTCTCGATCTCGCTGGTCGTGGCCCTGGCGCCGGTCTTCCTGCTCATCGCGTTGTTCGTCAAGCTCGACGGCGGCCCGGTGTTCTACCGCCAGACCCGGGTCGGGCAGCGCGGCCGCACGTTCCGCATGGTCAAGTTCCGCTCGATGGTCCCGAACGCCGACCGGCTGCGCGACGGACTGGTCGCGAGCGGCAACGACGGATCGGGCCCGCTGTTCAAGCTGCGCCGCGACCCCCGGGTGACCCGCATCGGCTCGATGCTGCGCCGCTACTCTCTGGACGAGCTCCCGCAGCTGTTCAACGTCGTCGGGGGCTCGATGTCGTTGGTCGGTCCCCGACCGCCGCTGCCCGGAGAGGTCGACGCGTACTCCGACGCCGCCAAGCGCAAGTTCCTGGTGCGTCCCGGCATGACGGGCCTGTGGCAGGTCAGCGGCCGCTCGGATCTGTCGTGGGAGGAGTCGGTCCGGTTGGACCTGCGCTACGTGGAGAACTGGTCGCCCGCCATGGACCTGGTCATCCTGTGGAAGACGGTCTCGGCCGTCTTCCGGGGTGACGGGGCGTACTGACGCGATGGCGACCACGTCCGCCGCCGACCCGGTGCCCGCCGCCGTCGCCCCTCTGACCTGCCGGCTCTGCGGGTCGACCGAGCTCGAGAGCTTCGTCGACCTCGGTGCCACGCCGCCCTGCGAGCTCTTCCTCACCGAGGAGGCGCTCGAGGCCCCGGAGCCGACGTTCCCGCTGCACCCGCGGGTGTGCCGGAACTGCCTGCTGGTGCAGCTGCCCCCGCTGATCGACCCCGACGAGACGTTCACCGAGTACGCGTACTTCTCCTCGTTCTCGACGTCGTGGGTCGAGCACGCGCGCCGCTTCGTCACCGCCGCGACCACGCGGGCGGGCCTGACGAGGGACTCGCTCGTCGTCGAGGCGGCGTCGAACGACGGCTACCTGCTCCAGCACGTCGTCGCCGACGGCATGCGCGCCGTGGGCGTCGAGCCCAGCGTGAACGTCGGTGACGCCGCTCGCGCCAAGGGCGTCCCGACCGTGACCGCGTTCCTCTCGCCGGAGACCGGCGCGGCGGTGCGCGCCGAGCACGGGCCGGCCGACCTCGTCGTCGCGAACAACGTCTACGCGCACATCCCCGACGTCGT
>NZ_JBVPVA010000521.1:0-3797 GCF_055612215.1 Actinomycetospora sp.
GGTGGTCGTCGGGGTCGACGGGACCTCCAGCGCCCTGGCCGCGGTGACGTGGGCAGCCACGGAAGCGGCCCGTCGGGACGCCGAGCTGCACCTCGTGGAGGTGCTCCCGGCGAGCGACGCGGCCGGGCTCGCAGACGGTCGTCCCCACGGGCGTGCCCGGGCGTTGTTGTACCGGGCGGCGGAGACCGCGCGGGCCGTGTCGCCGACGCTGCCCGTGAGCACGACGGCCCTGCCCGGCAGGGTCGGCCCCTCGCTGGTGTCCCAGGCGGCCGGAGCCGGTCTGCTCGTCGTGGGCTCGAACGGACCCGGCGGGCCGATCCCGTTGTCCCTCGGCCGTGTGCTGGGTGAGGTGACCAGCCGGGCCGGATGTCCCGCGGTGGTCGTGCCCGCACGGCGCACGGGAGCGTCGTCGACGAGCGGGGCGGTACTGGTGGCCGTCGACGGGGACACCGGGAGCGAGGGCGCACTGGCTTTCGCCGCGGACACCGCGCATCGGTGGGGACAGCCGCTCATCGTGCTCGACCCGCGCAGCACCGGGGACCGCCACGTCGGCGAGGAGTACCCGGGACTCGTGACCAGATCGGCCTCGGAAGGCTCGGTCGATGCGGAGATGCGCTCCGACGACAGCATCCGACTGGTCGTTCTCGGAACGCTTCGCCGGAGCGCCACCGACAGCGGAGTTCCCGGGTGGAACAGGCACTTCCTGCCGCTGTACTGCCCCTGCCCCGTGGCGGTGGTCCCGCCTGGTGCCTGGCCGGCAGCGAACGAGCCGACCAGGCAGCCCGAGCACGCCGGCAGCACCTGACCCCGCCCCGGGACGTTCCGGTCACTCACGGTCACCCCGAGCCGCCGATCGGTGGCTCTCCGCTCTTGCCCCCGCGTGGGGAGCACCGGATAGTGGAGTGATGGCAGTCACGGTCCGGCTTGCCGGTCCGTTGCGGGTCGAGCGCGGTTCCCCCTCCGAGACGCTGCGCATCGGGAGCGCGAAGGAGCGCCGGTTGCTGGCGGTCCTGGCCGGGCACCGCCCGCACGCCCTGACGGCGGACCGCCTGGCCGAGGCGCTGTGGCCCGGTCGGCTCCCCCGGAGTCCGACGGCGAACATCGCGACCCTGGTCAGCCGGTTGCGGGCGCGGCTGGGCGCAGCAGTCGTCGTGGGTGACCGCCAGGGATATCGGCTCGGTGAGCCCCCGGCCGTACGGGTGGACCTCGACGAGGCCGCCGAGCTGGTCGCCCAGGCGTCCCGCCGCCTCGCGGAGGGGGCTCCGGGCATGGCGACCACCGCGGCCCGTCGTGGCCTGGACCTGTTGGAGGCCGAGCCGCTCGCCGAGGAGGACGACGCCCCGTGGGTGGTCGACGTCCGTCGGAGATGGCACGAGCTGCGACGTGCCGCGCACCACCACGCGGCCGAGGCGGCCCTCACCTCGGGCGAGGCGACCAGGGCCCGGGCGTTCGCCGCGGACGCCCTGGTGGCCGATCCGTACGACGAGACGGCGGTGCGCCTCCTGCTCGCCGCCGACCAGGCCGCCGGGGAGCCGGCCCGGGCGATCGTGGCCTACCACCGGTTCCGGTCCAGGCTGGCCGACGAGCTCGGTGTCCAGCCCTCGCCACCCACGCGCGAGGCCTACCTGGCCCTGCTCCACGAGACCCCGGCCTCACCGGCGACACGTCCGCCCGCGGCGGCGGGCCGGCACCCGCCGAGCGGACCGCCCATGGTCGGCCGCGCGGCGGAGACCGCCCGGCTGACGGCGCACTGGGACCGCGCCGGCACCGGTGTCGCCGGGGTCGTCCTCGTCGTCGGGGAAGCCGGGATCGGCAAGACGCGGGTGACCGCCGAGCTCCAGCGCGTCGCCGGCGAGACCGGTGCCCGGGTGGCCGTCGGTCGCTGTCACGTCGCGGAACGCTCGCTGTTCCTGCAACCCGTGGTCGACGCGCTCGGGATCGCCCTGGCGGAACTCCCGGCCCACGAGCTGCGCGCCGCCGCCGGCCGTCACGCCCGCGTCCTCGGCGGGCTCTTCCCCGATCTCGCCGACGCGCTCGGCCTGGCGGACCTCGACGCGTCGGTGCCGGACGCCCGACGCACCTTCGAGGCGATCGGCGCCCTGCTGCGCGCCCTGACCGCGCACCGCGCGATGCTCCTGGTCCTCGACGACCTCCACAACGCCGGGATGGCCACGACGGAGCTGCTGCACCACCTGGCGCTGCGCGTCGGCGACGCCCGGCTGCTCGTCGCGGCGACGGTGCGGGTCGAGGAGGGCGCCGCGGCCCTCGCGGCCCTCGACGGCGCCGCCGACCGGATCGACCTCGGGCCGTTGTCCTCCGCGGACGTCGCCGAGCTCGCCGGGCGGGCCGGGCACGCCGACCGGGACGCGGTGATCGCGCGCCGGACGCGCGGCAACCCCTTCTTCGTCATCGAGGTCCTGCGGGGTCTGGCCGCCGGGGACCACGACCTCCCCGAGTCGCTGCAGGCCGCTGTCGTGACGCGGGTCCGCCGTCTGGGCGGGGCCGTGGAGGACCTCCTCCGGGCCGGCTCGGTCCTCGGCGCCACCGTGGACCCGGTGGTCCTGGCGCGGCTGATCGGCGTGGACCCGGCCGAGGCCGCACGGCGGTGCGAGCAGGCCGCGACGGCGCGGCTGCTGGTCGAGGCGGGCGCCGTGTACGAGTTCGCCAACGACCTGATCCACGAGATCCTGTACGTGACCACACCGGCGCCCATCCGGCGGCTGCACCACCGCCGCGCCGCCGACCTGCTGACCGCCACCCCCGAGGCCGTCGGCGTCCACGCCCTCGCGATCGAGGACTGGGCCCGGGCGGCCCGGGCGTTCCTGCTGGCTGGGAGGGCGGCGACGCGTCGGGGAGCCGTGGGCGACGCCGAGGCACTGCTCGACCAGGCCCTGAGCGCAGCCCGACGCGCGAGCTCGGCCGAGATCGTCGGCCGGGTGCTGCTCGCCCGGGCCCGCGCCCGCGAGGGGCTCGAGCGCTTCCCCGCGGCGTGGGCGGACCTGGACGCCGCGTCCGACGCGGCCCGGCGCGCCGGTGACCGCCGTCTGCAGATGGCGGCACTGCGTGAGCTCGGCGGCGACGTCCCGATCGCCCTCGGCCGCCCGATCGACGAGAGCACCGGCTCCCTGCGACAGGGACTGCGACTCGCCCTCGACTGCGGGGACGCGGGCGCCGAGGCCGACATCCGAGCCCGGCTCGCGGTGCTCGCGACGCACCGCCTGGTGTTCGACGAGGCGCTGGACGACGGTGTCCGCGCCGTGCTCGCCGCTCGCGCCGCACACGGCGAGGAGACCCTCGTCGTGGGACTCGACGGGCTCAAGTCGGCGCACGCCTACCTCGGGCACGTCGTCGAGCTCGCCGAGGTCCTCGACGAGATGGAGCCGCTGGTGCGACGGCGGGACGACCGCTGGCACCTGCCGTGGGCGATCTTCGAGGGATCCTTCGGCGCCATCGCGGACGGGCGGTGGGACGAGGCCCGTGGACGCGTGGTCGAGGCCGTCGAGGCGAGCGCGCGGAGCGGCTATCCGGCCCACGCGACGTGGTTCGTCGCCCACCTCGGGTGGATCGCCCGGTTGCAGGGCGACCTCGACGGAGCCCTGGAGCACGGGCGGCACGCGGTCGACCTCGCCGGACGAGCCGCCCACTCGTGGTGGTCGCCCACCGCGCGGGCGCTCCTCGCGACCTCCCTGCTCGAGGCCGGGGAGGTGCCCGAGGCCCGCATCCTGGCCGACGACGCCGTCGCGGCCGCGGGGCCCGACGCCGTCGCTGCGTGCCGCCTGCGGTGCCTGGGCCTCGGC
>NZ_JBVPVA010000674.1:0-5773 GCF_055612215.1 Actinomycetospora sp.
GACGCGCACGCGAGCGTCGAACGCATCGCGACCCTGACCGGGATCGACGAGGCCTCGGTGCGCGAGCAGATCGCGGCGTGGGAGGCCTCGGGGGTCATCCGGCGCTACAAGACCGTGGTCGACTGGGACCGCTTCGGCGACGAGCGGGTGACCGCCTTCGTCGACGTCACCGTCGCCCCGGAGCGCGGCCGCGGGTTCGACGACGTCGCCGAGCGGATCGCCCGGTTCCGCGAGATCCGCGCGGTGCACCTGGTCAGCGGCGCGCAGGACCTCCGGGTCGAGGTGGAGGGCGCGTCGATGCGCGAGGTGGCCGACTTCGTGGCCCAGAAGCTCTCGGCGATCGACCGGGTCACCGCCACGTCGACGCACTTCCTGTTACGCCGCTACAAGGACGACGGCCAGCTGCTCATCGACCCCGAGCCCGACCAGCGGCTGTCGGTGACGCCCTGATGACACCGCAGAAGCCGTTCTCGCGGATCGTCTCGACGGTCCCCCCGTCGGGCATCCGCAAGTTCTTCGACCTGGCCCAGAGCATGCAGGGCGTGATCTCCCTCGGGGTCGGCGAGCCGGACTTCCCGACGCCCTGGAGCGCGCGCGAGGCCGCCATCCACGCCCTCGAGCACGGCGCCACCACCTACACCAGCAACTCCGGGCTGCTCGAGCTGCGCGAGGCGGTGTGCACCGACCTCGCCGACCGCTACGGCGTGCATTACCGCCCCGAGGACGAGTGCCTGGTGACCTCGGGGGTCTCCGAGGGGCTCGACCTCACGCTGCGCGCGCTGCTCAACCCCGGCGACGAGGTGATCGTCCCGGAGCCCTGCTACGTGGCCTACGCGCCGTGCGTCGCGTTCGCCGGCGGCGTCCCGGTGCCCGTCGCCCTCGACCCGGCCGACGCCTATCGGCTCGATCCGGCGATCATCGGCGCCGCGGTCACCGAGCGCACGAAGGCCGTCCTGTTCGGCTCGCCGTCGAACCCGACGGGGTCCGCGCAGAGCGCGACCGACCTCGCGGCCCTGGCCGCCCTCGCCGTCGAGCACGACCTCTGGCTGGTGTCGGACGAGATCTACGACCGGCTGACCTACCACGGCGTCCACACCCCGGTGGCCGCCGCGCCGGGCGCCTGGGAGCGCACGGTCACGCTCGGCGGGTTCTCGAAGTCCTACGCGATGACCGGCTGGCGGGTGGGCTACGTCTGCGCCCCCGGGCCGCTCGCGGCCCTCATGCACCGCATCCACCAGTACACGATGCTCTGCGCCCCGCACATGTCCCAGGTCGCCGCGCTCGAGGCGATGCGCACCGCGCAGGACGACGTCGAGGAGATGGTCGCCGACTACGACCGTCGCCGACGGTTGTTCGCCAAGGGGCTCGACGAGCTCGGCCTCACCTGCCCGGAGCCGGGCGGGGCCTTCTACGTCTTCCCCTCGATCCGCACCACGGGGATGAGCTCGCAGGACTTCGCCGAGGGGCTGCTCGAGCGGGAGAAGGTCGCCGTGGTCCCCGGCGACGTGTTCGGGCCGTCCGGGGAGGGCCACGTGCGCTGCTCCTACGCGACCTCGCTCCCCCAGCTCGAGCAGGCCCTGGAGCGCATCGCCCGCTTCGTCGCGTGACCGCGTTCCTGCGACGGCGCCGCGGCGGCGCGCCCGGGGACGGCGAGGCGTTCGACCGCCGGCTGATCCTGCCGATGATCCTCGGCGCGATCCTCAATCCGATCAACTCCACCATGCTGGCCGTCGCGCTGGTGCCGATCGGGATCGCGTTCGGTGCCCCGGCCTCGCAGACGGCGTGGCTGGTCACCGGCCTCTACCTCGCGACCGCGGTCGGTCAGCCCGTGGTCGGGCGGCTCATCGACCTCTACGGGCCGCGGCGGCTCTACCTCGCCGGTGCGGTGCTCATCGGCGCCGGCGGCGTGGTGGGGACGCTCGCCCCCTCGCTCGGCGTCCTCGTCCTCGCCCGGGTGCTCATCGGGTTCGGGACCTGCGCCGGTTATCCGGCCGCGATGAACCTCATCCGCCGCGAGGCGGAGCGCACCGGGCGCGAGAGCCCGCAGACCGTCCTGACGGTCCTCGCCGTCTCGACCCAGACGGTCGCGGTCGTCGGCCCGACCCTGGGCGGCCTGCTCATCGCCGCCGGCGGCTGGCACGCGACCTTCCTGGTCAACGTCCCGCTCGCGCTGGCCTGCCTGGTCCTCGGGGCGTGGTGGCTGCCGAGGGAGACACCGGTCGGGCGCGAGGGCCGCGCCGGGCTCGCGGCGCGGATCGACCTGGTCGGCATCGCGGCCTTCACGGTGGCGTTGGTGGCGCTGCTGGGATTCCTCGTCCACCCCGAGATGCGGCTCGCCGTCCTCCCGGTGCTCGCGGTCGCGGCGGGCGCGGGGCTGGTGTGGTGGGAGCTGCGGGCGGCGTCGCCGTTCCTCGACCTGCGCCTGCTGGCCGGCAACGGCCCGCTGCTCGCGACGTACGCGCGCTCGCTGCTCACCGCCGTCTCGTCGTACTCGCTGCTCTACGGCTTCACGCAGTGGCTCGAGGAGGGCCGGGGCCTGGACCCGTCGGTCGCCGGGCTGGTCCTGCTCCCGGTGTTCGGCGCCGGGATCGTCGTGTCGACGCTGACCGGCCGCAGCCCGGCGATCCGGGGGAAGCTCCTCGTCGGGGCGGCCACCCAGGTCGTCGTCGCCGCCGCGCTGCTGACGCTCGGCCCGTCGAGCTCGGTCTGGCTGCTCGTCGGGATCGCGGTGGTGGCCGGCGTGCCGCAGGGCCTGAACAACCTCGCGAACCAGAACGCCCTCTACCACCAGGCCACGCCCGAGCGGATCGGGTCGTCCGCCGGGCTGCTGCGCACCTTCTACTACCTGGGCGCCATCGTCGCGTCGACGGCGGGCGGGGTCGTCCTCAGCCCGCGGGCCGACACCCCCGGGCTGCACGACCTGGCCTGGTTCATGCTCGGCGCGGCCGCGCTCTTCGTCGTCGTGACCGTCGCCGACCGCTCCCTCGGGCGCGTGACGGCGGCGGACGCCGCCGGGCCCTAGCCGCCCGAGCACCTCGAGAAGGCCGGGAAGAGCGGCAGCGGCTCGTCGCCCCCGTAGGGCTCGAGCGCGGCGACGACGGCGCTCGAGAGGTCGGTCGTGGCGTCGTCGCGCTGGCGCTCGCCGTCGGTGCGCAGCCGACGCCAGTAGCCGGCCAGTACGGCGGCCGCGTGGTGCGGCGGGCGCCCGACGACGACCTGCTCGGGCCCGGCCCCCTTCCCCACGACGCCGGGCAGGAGCGAGCGGGTGCAGACCCACACCCACAGCGTCGTCGCGGCCAGGTGGCGCGGGCCGTAGACCGCGGGGTCGGCCAGCTCGGGCCACACCCCCGCCACCGCCGACTGCCAGGCCGCCGTCATCGCCTCGGTCATGCCCGTGGGGAGCACGGCGGGGCGGGCCCAGCCGGGGAACGGCAGCCGGACCGACGCCGCCGTCAGCGCGACGTCGCGGAAGCAGCCCCACTCGAAGTCGAGGAAGCGGGCCCCCGCGCCGGTGAGCAGGCAGTTCTCCGGGGAGACCTCCGAGGGGCTGAACGCGCGGTAGTGGGTGCCGCCGAGCAGGCCGGCCGCCGACCGGGCGTGCGCGACGGCGGCCGGGGCGGCCTCGACGCGCAGCAGGTGGGCGAGCAGGTCGGGGATCTCGGCGAGGGCGGAGCGGGCGTCGTCGGCCAGCGGGTCGCGCCAGTGGCGCACGCCGGAGCGGCGCAGCAGCGCCCCGAAGTCGCCCTCGCGCGCGGCCGTGGCCGCCTGCAGGCTCCCGAGCGCGCGGGTCGCCCCGAGCAGCGCCCGTTCGGCGGCCTTCGGGTCGTCGCCGTCGAGCTTGTCGGCGAGGCTCGAGCAGCGTCCGAGGTCCTCCAGGACGAGCAGGCGCTGCTCCGGGTCGTTCGCGTAGAGCGTCGGGGTCGCGCGGTCCTCGGCCGGCATCGCGGTGAAGAGCTGGCAGCTCGCAGCCTCGTACGGGAACGGGTCGACGCGCTCCGCGCCGTGCGCCTCCGGCCCGCCCAGGTAGTGCTTCACCACGACCGAGCGGGGCAGCGAGAACGGGTTCTCCGCGACCCGCACGCGGACCACCCGTGAGCGGGTGCTGCCGCCCAGGTCCTCGGCGTCGGCGAGCCGTACCCGGGCCCCGCTGCGACGGGTCAACAGCTCCTCGGCGAGCGCCACCGTCCGGTCGATCGTGTGGTCGGGACGGGGGTGACCGGGGCTGTCGAGAGAGGACGGGACGCTGGGGTCGTCGGCCGTGAGCGGGGTCATCAGACGGTGGAGCCTACCGGTCGGTTCGTCTGCTACTCGCGAGTAACCGAAACGTGACGGAGTCGGAATCGATGCACGACCGAGTTCGGATGGCCACGTTCCGGTTGCCCGCGATCACGCAGCGTGCGGCTTCCGGCTCGGCCGACGGGTCGCGGCGCCCCGCCCCCGGCTCCCCGCGAGGAGCAGCACGAGCAGGGCGGCGACGACGATCCCGACGACGTTCACCGCCAGCTGGGCCAGGGATCCCAGCGCCTGCGACCAGGCGCCGAGGACCGCCGCGACGGCCGCGAACCCGGCCGCCGGGACCGTCGTGACCGAGATGAAGACGCCGACCAGCACGCCGGATCCCGACCCCGCCAGCAGCGCCACCATCCCCGCGACCCCGGCGAGCAGGGCGACCAGCAGGTTCACCGGGCCGACGTGGTAGACGAAGGCGGTCTGGGTGAGGTCGCCCAGGGCGTCGTCGGTGACCGCCCCGGTGAGCCGGCCGAGCGCCGCGCCCGCGGTCGTCACCGCGAGCGCCACGGCGAACCCCACGACGAGGGCGGTGGCCGCCTCCCGGGCGAGCCGGGGCCGGCGGCGGGCGATCGCGACGGCGAGGGCGGCGAGCGGCCCGAACTCCGGGCCCAGCACCATGGCGCCGACGACGGTGACCGGCGAATCGGTCACGACGCCCACCGCGCCCAGCAGGCAGGCGATCGTCAGCATCACCGTGAAGGTGACCGTCAGCCGCGCGTCCTGGCCCGTGCGTGCGAGCAGCTCGTCCCAGATGACCGCGTCCACGCCCTCCCCGGGGGCGGCCTCCTCGGCCCGGTCGGCGGCGTTCGACACGACCGTGTCCAGCGCGAGCAGGTCGATCCCGCCGTCGCGGTCGATCCCGAGCCCCCGCAGGTGCTCGATGACCCCCTCGACCGCCTCGCGGGCGAGGTCGGCCTCGACGACGTCGCCCGCCGGCTCGACCGCACTCCCGGGCAGGACGACGACGTGGGTCGTCCCGGGGTCGTCGCGCAGGACCGCGACGACGTCGGGGGTCCGCTCCGACGGGCAGAGCGCGCGGAGGCGGATCACCGGCTCAGGCGGGGCCGGAGCCGCCCGCGTCGGGACCCTCGCCCGGGTCGTCCACCGGGCGCTCCTGGGGCTTGACCGGGTTGGCCGGCTTCGAGTCGACCCCGGCCTCCTTGCGTTGCAGCGCGGTGATCGGGGCGGGCGCCCCGGTCAGCGGGTCGTAGCCGCCGCCGGTCTTCGGGAAGGCGATGACGTCGCGGATCGAGTCCACCCCGGAGAGCAGCGCGCAGATCCGGTCCCACCCGAAGGCGATGCCGCCGTGCGGGGGCGGCCCGTAGGAGAAGGCGTCGAGGAGGAAGCCGAACTTCTCGCGCTGCTCCTCCGGCGTGAGGCCCATGAGCGCGAACACCCGCTCCTGCACGTCCTGGCGGTGGATACGGATGGACCCGCCGCCGATCTCGTTGCCGTTGCAGACCAGGTCGTAGGCGTAGGCCAG
>NZ_JBVPVA010000750.1:0-7571 GCF_055612215.1 Actinomycetospora sp.
GTCGGGGAACGCGGTTCCCGAGCCGTCCGCGGCGGAGACCACGATGGTCACGCCACGCCTGCCCGAGAGCGCGCGGCCGGCGCCCCGACCGGGTCCGACGACGTCGGGCGGCTGGTCGCAGCCCTACCAGCGGCCGCAGTGGGCGCCGATGGCCGCGCCGCCGCGCACGGGCGCGCCGCAGGCACTGGCCGCCGACCCGGGCCCGTTGCCGTTCGCCCCGTCGCGACGCCCGGCGCCGGCGCCGAGCCGGTCGCGGCGGGTCGGGATCGTCGTGCTCGTCGTCGTGCTCGCGCTCGCGGGACTGGTCGGCGGGTACGCGGCCGCGCGGCTCATCGGGGGCCAGCCGCCGTTCTCGGTGTCGCTCGCTCCCGACGGGCCGGTGGTCGACGGCGAGCGCATGGTCTCCCACAGCGACGACAACGCCCGCTACAGCGGCACCGGGATGGGGTTCACCGCACTGGTCCCGAGCACCTGGCAGCAGTTCCGGCTGCAGCAGCCGGGCGGGGACATCGTGGTGCGCTACGTGTCCGACGACGCGGACCGCGAGCTCCGCATCGACCGGCTCGTGCGCTTCTACCCCGCGCAGCGCGCCGCGGGGTACGCCGCGCTGCTCGCCCAGCCCGCCCGGCTCGGGGCCGACGCGGTCAGGGTGGAGCCGCTCACCGTCGTCGCGCCGCCGCGCCCCGGGGCGTCGGAGCCGGTGCAGCAGACCGTCTACCGGGCCCGCAGCGGCACCACCGACGACCGGACCACGTGGACGCGGCTCATCCCGGCGGGCACGGACCTGTGGGTGGTGCGCATGACCGCACCGAGCACCGCGCCCGGCGGCGCCTCCCAGCAGTTCTCGGTGATCGCCGACAGCTTCACCCCGCCCGTCTGAGCCTTCTCTAGGGTGCTGCAGCGATGAGCGCCGCAGTCGATCCGCACGCCCCGACCCCCCGCACCGATCCGGACGCCGCCGCCCGGGCCGCCGCGGCCGAACTCGCCCGGCGCACCGGGGTCGAGCGCCATGACGTCGCGGTGGTGCTGGGCTCGGGCTGGGCGCCGGCCGCCGACGCGCTCGGCCGGGCCGACGCGGAGGTGCCGGTCGCCGAGCTGCCGGGCTTCACCCCGCCCGGCGCGCCGGACCACCGCGGGAGGGCCCGCTCGGTCACCGTCGACGGCCGGGCCGTGCTCGTGCTCCTGGGCCGCACCCACCTCTACGAGGGCCACGGCGAGGCGCAGGCCGTGCACGCGGTCCGGACGGCCTGCGCGGCCGGGGCGGGCACCGTCGTCCTCACCAACGCCGCCGGCGGCATCGACCCCGCCTACGCGGTGGGCCAGCCCGTGCTGATCCGCGACCACCTCAACCTCACCGGCCGCTCCCCGCTGGTCGGGCCCGCGTTCGTCGACCTCACCGACGCCTACGACCCGGGCCTGCGCGCGGCCGCCCGCCGCCTCGACCCGACGCTGGCCGAGGGCGTCTACGCCGGGCTCCCCGGCCCGCACTTCGAGACGCCCGCCGAGATCCGGATGCTGCGGACCCTCGGCGCGGACCTCGTCGGGATGTCGACGGTGCTGGAGACGATCGCGGCCCGCGCCGCCGGCGCCCGCGTCGCGGGGATCGCGCTGGTCAGCAACCCCGCGGCGGGCACGACCGACGAGCGCATCGACCACCTCGCGGTCCTGGAGGCCGTGCACGCCGCGGCGGCGCGGACCGGGGAGCTGCTGCGGGGGCTCGTCACCCTGTGAACCGACGTCGTCGCCCCGACGACGAAATGCGTCCACCGCGCGCGGCGTTCCGACGGCATGACATCGCGAGCCGTGCAGTACGCCCGCTACGGCGGGCCGGAAGTGTTGGAGATCGTCGAGCGTGAGGACCCGCAGCCGGGTCCGGGCCAGGTGCGCCTGGCCGTCCGCGCCGCGTCGGTCAACCCGATCGACTGGAAGCTCCGCAGCGGGGGCATGGCGTCCACGGACGCGCCCGAGCGCCCGGTGATCGGCGGGGTCGACCTGGCGGGCACCGTCGAGGCCCTCGGTGACGGCGTGACCGGGGTCGCCGTGGGCGACGAGGTGCTCGGCCGGGCGAGCGGGGGCGCCTACGCGGAGAAGGCCCTCGCGGACGCCGCGGGCCTCACCCCCAAGCCGGCCGGGGTGAGCTGGGAGGTCGCCGCGTCGCTGCCCGTGGTCGTGACCACCGCGTACCGCGGCCTCGCCCTGCTCGGCCTCGGCGAGGGCGACGACACGGCCGGGAAGGTCCTCGTGGTCACGGGCGCGTCGGGCGGCGTCGGGGTGATCGCCACCCAGGTCGCGGTGGCGCGCGGGGTCACCGTCATCGGCAGCGCGAGCGAGCGCCACCAGGACGACGTCCGGGCCCTCGGCGCGACCCCCGTCCTCTACGGCGAGGGCTTCGCCGACCGGGTCCGCGCGGTGACCGACCACGTGGACGCCGCCTTCGACACCGCGGGCAAGGGCGACCTCGGGGACCTCGTCGCGCTCACCGGGTCGGCGGACCGCGTGATCACCATCGCGGACTACGCCGGTGCGCAGGAGCACGGCGTGCGCTTCTCCGGCGGCGGCGACGGCGAGGTGGAGGGCGCGCTCGACGACTTCCTGGCCGGGCTCGCCGCGGGCCGCTACCGGGCGCCCGAGGTCGTCGTCTACCCGCTCGACCAGGCCGGGAAGGCGCAGGAGGACAACCGCACCGGCGCGGTCAGCGGGAAGCTGGTGCTGACGCCCTGAGTCAGTCCCGCGCGCGCAACGCGGCCTCGTAGAGGGCCTTCGTCGACACCCCGCGCTCCGTCGCGATGCGGCGGGCGGCGTCCTTGAGACGCTGCCCGCCCGCGACGAGGGCGAGGACGTCGCCGGCGAGCTCGTCGGGTTCCGGGGCGACGAGGACGGCGCCGCCGAGCACGACGGTCACCTCGCCGAGCACGTCGCGCTCCCCCGCCCACGCGGCCAGCTCGCCGAGCCCGCCGCGCACGACCTCCTCGTGGGTCTTGGTCAGCTCGCGGCACACCGCGGCGGGCCGCTCGGCCCCGAGCACGTCGACGGCCACCGCGAGCAACGACGCCAGCCGACGCGGCGACTCGAAGAAGATCGCCGTGCGCTGCTCGGTCGCGAGCGTCGCCAGCCACGAGCGACGCTTGCCGTCGGTGCGCGGCGCGAACCCCTCGAAGCAGAACCGGTCGGTGGCCAGCCCCGACACCGCGAGCGCCGCCAGGACCGCCGACGGGCCGGGCAGGCAGCGCACCGTGAGGCCCTCGCCGGCGCACGCCGCGACCAGCCGGTAGCCGGGGTCGGACACCACGGGCATCCCGGCGTCGGTGACCACCAGCACCGTCGACCCCGCGCGCACGGCCTCGACCAGGCGCGGGATGCGCGCCCGCTCGACGTCCTCGTAGAAGCTCACGACGGTGCCGGCGACCGTCACGCCGAGGGCCGCGGCCAGCCGTCCCAGCCGGCGGGTGTCCTCGGCGGCGACGACGTCGGCGGTCGCGAGCGCGGTCCGCAGCCGCGCGGACGCGTCGTCGGGGTCACCGAGCGGGGTCGCCGCCAGCAGCAGGACACCGTCGGGCACGGTCGCGACCCTAGGCCAGGTCGACCGACGGCGTCCGCGCCGTCGCCGACGGCGCCCGCCCGGGCCGTACGATCGGCGCCCGTGACGGCCGGCAGCACCCTGGATCGGCCCGCGTCCGGGTGGGCGGGGGCCGGCGCGAGCGCGGACCCGCGCGGCGTCCTCGCCCCCGGCCCGCGCGGCGTGGAGAGCCTGATCGGCCGCCCGATGCCGACCGACCGGCTGCGCGGCTGGCTCACCACGATCGTCCTGACGCTGGTGGCGGGCGTCGTGCGGATGTGGGACCTGGGGTGGCCCACCGACAACGGCACCCCGGTCTTCGACGAGAAGCACTACGTCCCGCAGACCTGGCAGGCGCTGCGCAACGGCGGCTACGAGGACAACCCGGGCTACGAGCTCGTCGTGCACCCACCGCTGTCCAAGCAGCTGATGGCGCTCGGCCAGTGGGTCTTCGGGTACGACCCGGTCGGCTGGCGGGTGGTCTCGGCGCTCGCCGGGACGCTGTGCGTCCTGCTCGTGATCCGCATCGCCCGCCGGCTCACCCGCTCGACGCTGCTCGGCGCGGTCGCGGGCGTCCTGCTGATCTGCGACGGGCTCTCCCACGTCTCCAGCCGCGTCGGAATGATCGACATCTATCCGACGCTGTTCGTCCTCGGCGCCTTCGCCGCGATCCTCGCCGACCGCGACGACGTGCGCGGGCGGATGGCCGTCGTCGTCGCCGAGGGGCGGGTCCTGGACACCCCGTTCGGGCCGCGGCTCGGGGTGCGCTGGTGGCGGTTCGCTGCCGGGCTGTGCATCGGGCTGTCGCTGGCGAGCAAGTGGTCCGGGCTCTACTACATCGTCTTCTTCGGCGCCCTGATCATCGGGTTCGACGTGGCCGCGCGCCGGGCCGCCGGGGTCGCGCGGCCCTGGGTGGGGACGCTGCTGCGCGACGTGGCCCCCCTGGTCTGGGCGGTCGTCGCGATCCCGATCCTGGTCTACCTCGCGAGCTGGCTGCCGTGGATGGCCTCGGAGACCGGCACCGACCGGCACGTGACCGACGCGAAGGCCGACTCGGTGGCGCTCGTCGCGCTGCTCCCGGACTGGCTGCCCGACTGGCTGCGCGGGATGGCCTACTTCTCCTCGAAGGTGCTCGAGTTCCACGCGACGCTGTTCACCCCGCGCGGCAACCCGCACCCGTGGGAGTCGAAGCCCTGGACCTGGCCGATGGGCCTGCGCCCGATGCTCTACTACTACGAGTCGGGCGCGGGGGCGACCGGCTGTGGGTCCGACGACTGCGTCGGCGCGGTGATGGCGATCGGCACCCCCGCCCTCTGGTGGACCGCCTTCCCGGTGCTCGGTTGGGGGGCATGGCGCTGGATCACCCGCCGCGACTGGCGCTACGCCGCGGTGCTCGTGGGCTACGGCGCCGGCATCCTGCCGTGGTTCACCGACATCGACCGGCAGATGTACTTCTTCTACATGACGCCGGTGGTCCCGTTCCTCGTGCTGGCGGTGACGCTGGTCCTGGGCGAGATCCTCGGGCGGCGCACCGCGGGGCCGGAGCGGCGCGCGACGGGGCGGATGGTCGTCGCGCTCTACGTCGGGCTCGTCGTGGCGAACTTCGCCTGGCTCTGGCCGATCCTCGTCGGCGCCTCGATCACGGCCGCCCGGTGGAACGCGGAGCTCTGGCTGCCCTCCTGGCGCTGAGGCCCCCGGGCGCCCGATGCGCCGGCTGGTGACCGATATCTGATCGTGTGCTGAGATGTGGAGGTACGGCGCCGGCCGACCGACCCCTCGAGAGGACGCCGATGACGACCCTCGCCGCAGTGCCCGGGAGCCGCTGGTCCCGCAGCCAGCGCATCCAGCTCTCCGCGATCGTCGGCGTGGTGTGCCTGCTCCACATCGCGGGCTGGACGCTCTACCTCTCGCTCACCTCCGGGCCGCTGGGCGCCGGGGCGTTCGCCGGGGCCGGGGTGCTCGCGTACGTGCTCGGTATCCGCCACGCCTTCGACGCCGACCACATCGCCGCCATCGACGACACCACGCGGCTGATGGTCCAGCGCGGCCGCCGGCCCGTCGGGGTCGGCTTCTTCTTCGCGATGGGCCACTCCTCGGTGGTGGTGATCCTCGGCCTGGTCGTGGCCCTGGCGGCCGGGCTCGCGAGCTCGAGCGGCATCGACACCTTCCGCGAGGTCGGCGGCGCCGTGTCCACGGTCGTCGCCATGGTGTTCCTGGGCCTGGTCGCGATCCTCAACGCGATGGTGCTCGTCGGCATCGTCGGCTCCTGGCGCCAGCTCCGGCGGGGGACGCTGGACGAGGCCGAGCTGGAGCGTCAACTGCTCAACCGCGGCCTGGTCAACCGCATCCTCGGCGGGCGGGCCCGGTCGCTGATCAAACACTCCTGGCACATGTACCCGCTGGGCCTGCTCTTCGGGCTCGGCCTCGAGACCGCCTCCGAGGTCACGCTCCTGACGCTGTCCGCGTCGACCGCCTCGACCGCGGGCGCGACCGGCGGCGGCGCGCCGCTGCTCGCCGCGCTGACACTCCCGCTGCTCTTCGCCGCCGGCATGAGCGCCTTCGACACCGCCGACGGCCTGCTGATGTCCGTCGCGTACTCGTGGTCCAACCGCAGCCCCGCGCGACGGCTCTTCTACAACATCGCCACCACGGCCGCGACGGTCACGGTGGCCGGGTTCATCGCGGCGGTCTACCTCGCCGGCGTGCTGTCCGACGACCTCGGGGTCACCGCGCTCTCCGGGTTCGCCGGGCTCGCCGACGACTTCGAGCTGCTCGGCTACCTCATCGTGGGCTTCTTCGTCCTCGTCTGGGGCGGCGCCGCGCTGCTCTGGCGGCTCGGCGGCTTCGAGCGCCGCCACGAGGGCGCCGCGGTCGTGGCACCCGACGGCACCGTCCGAAGCCCCCGACGCCCGGGCTAGCGTTCCCGCGTGCTCCTGCGGGCGGTCCTGTTCTCCCTGGTCCCCGTGGTGGCCGCGGGGGTCTCGGGGGCGGTGGCGGCGATCCGGCCGCCCGGGCGGCGGGTGACCAGCGGCATCCAGCACTTCGCCGCAGGCGTGGTGTTCGCGGCGGCCGCGATCGAGCTGCTGCCCGGCGTGCTGCACCAGCGGCCCGGCGTGGCGATCGCCGGCTTCGCGGCCGGGATCGTCGTCATGTTCTCGTTCCGCGGGCTGTCCAGCGCGCTCGAGCGCCGTCGTTCCGACGACGGTCCGGCGCTGCCGATCGGGCTGGCCGTGGCGACCGGGGTCGACTTCGCCATCGACGGGCTCGTACTCGGCGCGGGCTTCGCCGCCGGCGGGACCACCGGGCTGCTGCTCTCGATCGCGCTCGCCGTCGAGTACCTGTTCGTCGGGCTCTCGCTCTCGGCCTCCATGTCGGGGGCCGCGTCCCGGCGGCTCACCGCGGTGGCGCCCGCGGCGCTGTCGCTGCTCACGGTCGCCGGGACCGCGGTCGGCGTGGTGCTCCTCGTCGACGCGTCGCCGCCGGTGCTCGGCGGGGTGCTCGCGTTCGGGGCGGTCGCCTTCATGTACCTGGCGACCGAGGAGCTGCTCGTCGAGGCCCACGAGCAGGGCGAGACGGCGCTGGGGTCGGTCGGGTTCTTCGTCGGGTTCCTGATCTACCTGCTGCTGGACGAGCTCATCGGCTGAGCACCGCGGAGCGGGGGCCCCGGGGCGGCGTCGTCCCTTCCGTGCCGACGCCGCCGCCGTGGCGCTGCTGTCGCGGCTAGGCCTTCACCATGCCGTGGGGGTCGATGACGAACTTCTTCGCCACGCCGGAGTCGAACTGGGCATAGCCCTGCGGTGCCTCGTCGAGAGTGATCGTCGTGGCGTTGACGGCCTTCGCGATCTGGACCTTGTCACGCAGGATCGCGTTCATCAGCTGGCGGTTGTAGCGCATCACGGGGCACTGACCGGTGGTGAAGGAGTGCGACTTGGCCCAGCCGAGTCCGATCCGGATCGACAGGCTGCCCTCCTTGGCGGCGTCGTCGGAGGCGCCGGGGTCGCCGGTGACGTACAGG
>NZ_JBVPVA010000939.1:0-12439 GCF_055612215.1 Actinomycetospora sp.
GGTCGGGAGCTCGTCGACCAGCCTCGTCGCGATCTCGGACGGGGTGTCGGGATCGGCGAGCAGACCCACGACCAGCGTGCGGGATGCGCCCGGCGCGGTCGATCGGGGGTGTCGCTGCTCGAGGTCGGGCATCGGTCCTCCTCGCTGCGCTGTTCTCGGTCGTGCCGAAGTGGCCGTGAGGATGAACGCCTCGACCCGGCGGGCAAACCTGCGGAGCCACCCTCGTCTGGGGCGCCGGTGAGCCGGACCGACCCGAGGGGGTGGATCTCTCGGGGCGTCATCGACCCGTCGGGGCAGGGGCGCCGACGGGCGACCCTGTCTCGGCATGTCGACGTCGAGCGGGTTTCTCGCGACGGCGGGGCGAAGCCCCCGGCCCCGACACGGCGCACCGTGGAGCCCATGTCGACCAGGAGAACCGGGATGCCGGTCGTGTACGACAGCGGCATCTTCTCGGCCGCGGAGGCGCCCCCCGCGGTGGCCCGTCAGGCGGCCCTCGCCGAGCTGGAGCGCACCCTTCGAGCGGCGATCACGACGGCGTTCGCCGACGACGCCGGCTCGATCACGATCGCGGCGGCCCAACGTGCCGACCGGCACGCGGCGGTGGTGCTCGGCGGCGCGGTCGACGCTGCGGTGACGAGAGCGGTCGGCGCGCACCTGCGCGGCCTGCTCGACGGCGGGTCGCGCCACCTCGTCCTCGACCTGTCCGGTGTCGAACGGCTCGACGCGCGTCTCCTCGCCCTGCTGCACGCGGTGGAGGTGAGGATGGCGGCCCGGGGAGGCGTGCTCGAGCTGACCGGACTCACGCCCAGGGTCCTGCACGACCTGGACGACGACCCGCTCGCCCGGGTGTTCGCGCTCTACCGCGGCGCCTTCGACCGTGCGCACCCGCGGGAGATGTCCTGGGCGGCGGTTCGCTGCCCGGGCGGACTCGACGAGGTGGCGGAGCCGCACACGCCGGCCCGGCACCGGGCGATCATCGACACCGGGACGGGGAGGCATGCCCCCGGGCGCCCCGGGCAGCGCCCCACCCGCGCGCCGCGGACGGAACCCGGACACGGTGCCTGACGAGCGGGACCTCCGATCCCGGACGCCGACGACCCTCATGCCGAGGGAGGTGGCGGCGGCCGAGGTGGCGGCCCGGGTGCTCGGTGCGAGCACCGAGCACCCGTCCGGCGCCCACGGGACGATGAGTCTGATCTATCCGGACGGCCGGCGGGCTGCACTCGAGGAGGCCACCCTCGGCGAGGTCGAGGATCTCCTCCTGGCGCATCTCCTGCGCGAGTCGGACGTGCAGTGGACCGCGCCGGCCTGCTGGTGGTGGCAGGTGGTGATCAACGACGTGCGCCGGTTGCCTCGAGTACGGGAGATCTTCCCGGTGGCGGCCCGGATGTGTGAGGCCCACGACGTTCCCAGCCCCGGCCATCTCCCGGCGGCGCTGATCGCGGCGGTGCCGGACCTGCACTGGCTGGTGCACACCGGACCCGCGCAGCTGCTCGGTCACCCCGACTCACCAGGTCGCCCGGCCACGGTGACACTGCGCCCGGGCCCCGCCGCGGGCCGGGGGATGTCCAGCGTGGTGCCCTCGTTGCGGGACTCGCTGGCGGGTGGACCGGCGGCGCGGGCGTTGCGTGCGCTGCGGCAGCGCAGTGGCGCGACGGAGCGCCAGCTCTACCTCACCGTCGGCTGGACGGGACTCTCGCCGGAGGCCTTCGACGCTCTCGTCCGTGCCGCCGGGGTTCCACCGGTCCCACCGCCGGAGCAGGACCGGCTCTCGCACCTGTGGCTGGCCCCCGTCCTGGGGCGCACGGTGTTCCTCTGGTCCCGCCGCGACGGGTGGAGCAGGCACGAGCCCTACGGCTGACCCGTCCGCCGTCGTCGGGGAGCGCACCGCCTCACCACATCAGGCGGAAGAGCTCGAAGACACGATCCCAGTGCTCCGTCCCCGGTCTGACCAGGCTCGGGTCGATCAGCGTGAAGGACCGCGCCAACACCACGCTCAGGCCGCCGAACACCTCGGGCAACAGCTCCTCGGTCTCCTCCGAGAACGTGACGTCGCCCGGCGGACGCCGCAGGTCCTGCCGGAGCAGCTCCCGGACCTCGGCGGCCACGTCGAGCTCGTCGAACTCCCGCATCCGCTCACGGAGGCCCGTGGTGATCGGGAGGTCGGCGGGGGCGATGACGTCCCGCCCGTTCCACCTCGCCGAGTTGCGGCCCGTGATCGCGAGGTCGTCGATCATCGCGTCGACGAACGCGCGGTAGCGCCGGACGTCCTGCTTGCCGATGTCGACTCCCCCCGCGGCGCGGAACAACCGCTCGAACACCCGGACCCCGGTGGGTCGTGTCACCTCGGGTCACCTCCCCGCCCACCACGGTCCGTCAGCGAGCCGCACCCTCGCATCCCGGTTCGACCGGGCATACCGGCCCGGGAGCCCGAACAGCGGCCGGACGACTCGTGCTCCCAGGACCACATCGGCGTGGCCGGCCGACCGACGGCACCCGGGACGGAGCTCATCTCGCCCCCAGGCCCCGCGGTGCCGTGGGCCGGTGGAGTGGCGGGTGCGCCGCGTTGGACCTGACGGGGCGAGCCGGACCCGCGGTCTTGCCGCTCGGGAGTCGATGCGGTCCCGCGGCCCGGGTGTGACCGTGCAGGAGCACGTCGGTCCTGGTCGGCCGCGGGCAGCCGTCGCTCCCGTCGGCCCATCCGCCGCCGGCCCATGCCAGTGAGGACGAACCGAGGACACATGACGATGAGCGAGCAGCCTTCCCGGGTCACGACACCGCCGGCGCACACCGCCGTGCCGGGCGCCCCACCACGCCGGTCCATCGCCAGTTTCCAGAGCTACGCCGACGCCGAACAGGCCGTCGACGCCCTCTCCGACCGCGGCTTCCCCGTCGAACGGGTCGCCATCGTGGGGCGTGAGCTCGAACTGGTGGAGCAGGTCACGGGCCGGCTGGACTACCCCCGGGCAGCGCTGCGCGGAGCGGCCGGCGGCGCCGTGACCGGCGCACTGATCGGATGGTTCTTCGGGCTGCTCGCCTGGATCACCCCGTTGATCGGCTGGCTGCTCCTCACCGTGTACGGGCTCGTCTTCGGGGCGATCGTCGGCGCCGTGCTCGGACTGCTGGTCCACGCCCTGCAGGGCGGACGGCGGGACTTCGCCTCCGCCACGGTGATGCGCCCCAGCACCTACGAGTTGATGGTCGACGAGGACGTGGCCGCGGACGCCGTCCGGACCCTGGGGTGGGAGAGCTGATGGCCAGGGCAGTGGGAATCGACCTCGGCACCACGAACTCGGTGATCGCGGTCTACGAGGCCGGTGAGCCGTCCGTGATCCCCAACGCGGAGGGCGGGCGGACCACGCCGTCGTTCGTGGCGTTCACCGAGACCGGCGAGCGGCTCGTCGGACAGCTCGCGCGCCGCCAGGCCATCCTCAACCCCAAGGGGACCACCTACTCCGTCAAGCGGTTCATCGGACGCAAGTTCGAGGAGGTCGAGGAGGAGGCCGGGCAGGTCACCTACGACGTCGTGCCCGACGAGAACGGCAACGCGCGGATCAAGGTCCGCGACAGGTTGTACGCGCCGGAGGAGATCAGCGCGATGATCCTGCGCAAGCTCGCCGACGACGCCGGTCGAAGCCTCGGCGAGAAGGTCACCCAGGCCGTGATCACGGTGCCCGCGTACTTCAACGACGCGCAGCGGACCGCCACGCGGGACGCCGGCAGGATCGCCGGACTCGAGGTGCTGCGGATCATCAACGAGCCGACGGCGGCCGCTCTCGCCTACGGGATGGACAAGCGTGAGCACGAGACCGTGCTGGTCTTCGACCTCGGCGGCGGGACCTTCGACGTCAGCATCCTCGACGTCGGCGACGGCGTCGTGGAGGTGCGGGCCACCGCGGGCGACACGCACCTCGGCGGCGACGACTTCGACCGTCGCCTGGTCGACCACCTCGCCGATGCGTTCCAGCAGGAGAACGGCATCGACCTGCGGAACGATGCGCAGGCACTGCAGCGTCTCTTCGAGGCCGCGGAGCGGGCGAAGATCGAGCTGAGCTCGGTGACCCAGACACAGGTGAGCCTGCCGTTCATCACCGCCGACGCCAACGGGCCCAAGCACCTCACCACGACGGTGATGCGCTCGACCTTCGAGCAGATCACCGAGGACCTCGTCGAGCGGACCCGGGGTTCGGTCCGGCAGGCGATGACGGATGCCAAGGTCGGCGAGAACGACATCGACGAGGTCATCCTGGTCGGCGGCTCCACCCGCATCCCGGCGGTGCAGCAGCTGGTCCGCAGCCTCACCGGCGGGACCGACCCGAACATGACCGTCAACCCGGACGAGGTCGTCGCGGCCGGCGCCGGAATCCAGGCCGGGGTGCTCACGGGCGAGGTCTCGGACGTCCTGCTCCTGGACGTCACCCCGTTGTCCCTCGGCCTGGAGACGCAGGGCGGGGTGATGACCCGCATCGTCGAGCGCAACACGACGATCCCCGTGCGCCGCAGCGAGGTCTTCTCCACCGCGGCGGACGACCAGCCGGCGGTCGACGTCGTGGTGCTGCAGGGCGAGCGGGAACGCGCGGCCGACAACCGGGTGCTAGCCCGCTTCCAGCTCACCGACATCCGCCCGGCCCCGCGGGGTGAGCCGCAGATCGAGGTGACCTTCGACATCGACGCCAACGGGATCCTGCACGTCACCGCCCGGGACAGGGACACCGGCGCCGAGCAGAGCATCACGATCTCCGACACGTCGACGCTCGACCAGTCCGAGGTGGAGCGGATGGTGCAGGAGGCCGAGAGCAACCGTGCGGCGGACGCGTTGCTGCGCCAGGAGATCGACGCGCGCAATGAGCTCGACGCGACCGTCTACCAGGTGCAACGTCGGCTGGACGAGCTCGGCGACGCGGCTCCCGCCCACGAGCGGGCCCGCGCGGAGATGCTGTTGACCGACGCCCGGCAGGCCGTCGCCGACCAGGCGCCGATGGAGCGGACGCGCGAGCTCACCGCCGAGCTCCAGGGAGTCCTCGGTGGGTTGCGGGCCGTGTCGGCCGCCGGCTCGGGGACGAACGGCGGGTCCGCGGCGGATCCGCGGCCCGACGGCGACGGCGCCGGGTCCGCGGACGCCGGTGCCGAGGACGACGTGATCGACGCCGAGTTCCATCGCGGCTGAGGCGCCACGATGACGGAGCGCGGGCACGCGGAGGGGCAGGAAGACGGCCCGGTGCCCCCGGAGGCCACCGGGGGAGGACCGACCCCCGAGACCGGGGGCCAGGACGACGCGGGCCGCAACGGTGGGGCCCCGACGCCCGGCGGGTCCGGGGAGCGGCCGGAGGAGGCCCAGGCCCGTCCCGCGGGGGACAGGTCCGAGGTCGCCGAGCTCGAGGACCGATGGCGCCGGGCCCTCGCCGATCTGGACAACCTCCGCAAGCGCTACAGCCGTGAGCTCCCCCGGGAGCTCGCGGCGGAGCGGGACCGGGTGGCCGCGGCGTTCCTTCCCGTGATCGACAACATCGACCTGGCGCTGGAGCACGCCGAGGCGGACCCCGGGGCGATCGTCGAGGGGGTGCGGGCCATCAGGCAGGAGGCGCTCGCGGTGCTCGCCCAGCTGGGCTACCCACGGCGCGACGAGATCGGGAGGCCGTTCGACCCGACCCGCCACGAGGTGGTGGCCGTCGTCCCGACGACGGAGGGCTCCGAGCCGGGGTCGGTCGTGGAGGTGGTGCGCCCCGGCTACGGGGACGCGGAGCGGTCGTTGCGGCCCGCCGCGGTGACGGTCGCCCACGACCCGGAGGGCTGACCGGTGGCCCGCGACTACTACGAGGTCCTCGGCGTCCCGCGGAACGCGGACGCCGACCAGCTCCAGCAGGCCTACCGCAAGCTGGCCCGCGACAACCACCCGGACATCAACCGGGACCCGGCCGCCGAGGAGCGGTTCAAGGAGGTCAACGAGGCCTACCACGTGCTGTCCGATCCCCAGCTCCGCGCGCGCTACGACCGGTTCGGCGAGGACTTCCGGCAGGTCCCGGAGGACTGGGAGCAGCGTGTCCGGGCGGGCGGCACCCGCGCGGGAGCCCGCGCAGGCCGACCGGACCGCGGCGGGCGCACCGTCTACACGACCGACGGCGACTTCGGGGATTTCGTCGACTTCGGGGACCTCGGCGGAGCCGGTGGGATCGACCTGGACGACCTGCTCGGCGGCATGTTCGGCCGGGGTCGGGCCGGACCGATGCCCGGGGCGGACCAGGAGGCCGAGCTGCCGCTGACCGTCGAGGAGGCGTACCGCGGCGGCCAGCGGTCGATCACCTTGAGCGGGACCGCGGAGCCCCGCACCTACACCGTCACGATCCCGCCGGGGGTGATCGACGGACAGCGCATCCGGCTCGCCGGTGAGGGCGGGCAGGGACGGGGCTCCGGGACGTCCGGGGACCTCTACCTGGTCGTCCGCATCCTGCCCCACCCCCGGTACCGGGTGGACGGTCGCGACATCACCGTCTCCCTGCCCCTGGCGCCGTGGGAGGCCGCGCTCGGCGCCACGGTCCCGGTCACCACACCGGGGGGCGAGCGGAAGGTGACCGTGCCCGCCGGCTCCTCGACCGGGCGACGCCTGCGGCTGCGGGGGGAGGGCATGCCCCGCCCGACCGGCACGCCGGGCGACCTCTACGCCGAGGTCACGATCATGGTTCCGGCGAGGCCGACGCCCCGTGAGCGGGAGCTGTTCGCGGAACTGTCCGAGACCTCCGCCTTCGACCCGCGTCGCGACCCGGTCACGCCCCGCGGCGCCGACGACCCGGGGGACGCGCCGAGACGGAGGGCGACGGGATGATCGTTCGCTACCTGCCGGTCCCCAGGCCGGTGCGTCGGCTCAGCGCCGACGAACTCGCCCGGGAGACCGGGACACATCCCGGCCTGCTGCGCCGGTTCGTCGCGCTCGGGCTCCTGCGGGCGACCCGGGACGCCGACGGCCGGCTGTGGTTCCCGCCGGGTCAGGTCGCCGTCGTGGCCCGCATCGAGCGGCTCCGCTCGGGGCTGTCACTGAACTACGCGGCGCTCGGTCTCGTGATCGAGCTGCTGGACCAGATCCGCGTCCTCGAGGACGAGCTGCGCAAGCGGTCGTCCGCCGGCCCGGACCGCAGCGACGCAGGACGGAGTGCCTGAATGGACCTCAGCCGCCTGACCCAGAAGTCCCAACAAGCCCTGTCGGACGCCCAGGACCTGGCGACCCGGTCGGGGCACACCGAGGTCGACGGTGAGCACCTGCTGCTCGCGCTCGTCGACCAACCGGACGGGTTGGTGACCCGCCTGCTGACCGGCCTCGGGGTCGACCTGGACGCGCTGCGGGGCGACCTCGAGGCCGAGCTGGCGAACAAGCCCCGGACGACCCGGCCGGCCACCCAGCCCGGGCAGGTGTCGGTGACCCAGCGGCTCGCCCGGCTGCTGCAGGCCGCGGAGCGGGAGGCCGGACGTCTCTCCGACGAGTACGTCTCGGTCGAGCACCTGCTCGTCGCGTTGACCGAGGAGGGACGCAGCACCGCGGCCGGGCGGGTCCTGGAGCGCTACGGCGTGAGCCGGGAGCGCGTGTTGGCCGAGCTGACCTCGGTCCGCGGCAACCAGCGCGTCACCTCGGCCACCCCCGAGGGGGCCTACGAGGCCCTGGCGAAGTACGGCCAGGACCTCGTCGCCGCGGCGCGGTCGGGGCGGCTGGACCCGGTCATCGGCCGGGACGCCGAGATCCGTCGCGTGGTGCAGATCCTGTCCCGCAAATCGAAGAACAACCCGGTGCTGATCGGCGATCCCGGCGTCGGCAAGACCGCGATCGTGGAGGGCCTCGCGCAGCGCATCGTCGACGGCGACGTGCCCGAGGGGCAGCGCGATCGCACCATCTTCGCCCTGGACATGGGTCTGCTGGTGGCCGGCGCGAAGTACCGAGGTGAGTTCGAGGAGCGGCTGCAGGCGGTGCTGTCCGAGATCAAGGCCGCGGAGGGCAAGATCCTGCTGTTCGTCGACGAGATGCACACCGTGGTCGGTGCGGGTGCGGCCGAGGGCTCGATGGACGCCAGCAACATGCTCAAGCCGATGCTCGCGCGCGGCGAGCTGCACATGATCGGCGCGACCACGCTCGACGAGTACCGCAAGCACGTGGAGAAGGACGCCGCACTCGAGCGTCGCTTCCAGCCCGTGTACGTCGACGAGCCGACCCTCGAGGACACGATCTCGATCCTGCGCGGGCTCCGCGAGCGACTCGAGGTGTTCCACGGCGTCCGGATCCAGGACAACGCGCTCATCGCCGCCGCCACGCTGAGCCATCGGTACCTCACCGAGCGGTTCCTGCCGGACAAGGCGATCGACCTCGTCGACGAGGCCTGCGCCCGGCTGCGCACCGAGATCGACTCGATGCCCGCGGAGCTGGACGAGATCACGCGCCGGGTGATGCGCCTGGAGATCGAGGAAGCGGCCCTGGCGAAGGAGGACGACCCGCCGAGCGTGGCCCGGCTCGACCAACTGCGCCGTGAGCTCGTCGACCTGCGTGCGGAGGCCGACGCCATGCGCGCCCAGTGGGAGGCCGAACGGCGGGCGATCCGCCGGGTGCAGGATCTCCGCGCCGAGCTGGAGCAGGCCCGTCACGACATCGCCGACGCCGAGCGCCGGTACGACCTCAACCGGGCGGCCGAGCTGCGCTACGGCCGGCTGGCCGAGCTGGAACGCAAGCTCGAGGCCGAGCAACAGCACCTGGTCGGCAAACAGTCCGGGAACCGCCTGTTGCGCGAGGAGGTCACCGCCGACGAGATCGCGGAGATCGTCTCGCTCTGGACCGGTATCCCGGTGACCCGCCTGACCGAGGGCGAGCGGGACAAGCTGCTGCGCCTCGACGAGCTGCTGCACGAGCGGGTCGTCGGCCAGGACGAGGCCGTCCAGGTGGTCGCCGACGCGATCATCCGTGCCCGGTCCGGAGTGAAGGACCCGCGGCGGCCCACCGGATCGTTCATCTTCCTGGGCCCCACCGGTGTCGGGAAGACGGAGCTGGCGAGGACCCTCGCCGAGGCGCTGTTCGACTCCGAGGACAACGTCGTCCGCATCGACATGAGCGAGTACCAGGAGCGGCACACGGTGTCCCGGCTGGTCGGCGCGCCCCCGGGCTACGTGGGGTACGACGAGGGCGGGCAGCTCACCGAGGCGGTGCGTCGGCGGCCCTACGCCGTGGTGCTCTTCGACGAGATCGAGAAGGCGCACCCGGACGTGTTCAACACGCTGCTCCAGGTCCTCGACGACGGCCGGCTCACCGACGCGCAGGGGCGCACGGTGAACTTCCGCAACACCGTGATCATCATGACCTCGAACATCGGGTCCCAGTACCTCCTCGACGGCGTCACCCCGGACGGCCAGCTCAAACCGGACGCCCGGGAGCTGGTCATGGCGGAACTGCGCGCGCACTTCCGACCCGAGTTCCTGAACCGGGTGGACGAGACCGTGCTCTTCACCCCGCTCGCCCTCGACGAGATCGAGCGGATCGTCGAGCTGATGGTGCGGGATCTGGGTCGGCGCCTCGCCGACGACCGCAACATCGTGCTCGACATCAGCGACGAGGCGCGTCACCTCATCGCCCGCGAGGGCTACGACCCGGTCTACGGTGCGCGCCCGCTGCGCCGGTTCATCGCCCGCGAGGTGGAGACGCGGATCGCCCGGGCGCTCCTGCGCGACGCCGTGCCGGACGGTGCGACGGTCCGCGTCGAAGCGGACGCGGGACAGCTCGTCGTCACGCATGCGGAGCAACCGGCGGGGAGCGCGACGTGAGCGCCCCCGCCGAGCAGCGCGCCTCGACGGTCCGGTGTCCGCACTGCGGGAGGGTCAACCGCGTGCCGGCGGCCGCCGAGGGCAGCCCCAGCTGCGGCCACTGTCACCGGCCACTGCCCTGGATCACCGAGGCCGGGGACGACGACTTCACCGCGGTCGCCGACCACGCGTCCGTCCCGGTCCTGGTGGACCTCTGGGCCACGTGGTGCGGGCCGTGCCGGATGGTCAGCCCGGCCCTCGAGCAGCTCGCCGGCGAGCTCGCCGGCCGCATCAAGCTGGTCAAGGTCGACATCGACCGGTCGGCCACGATCGCGCGACGCTTCGCCGTCCAGGCGGTGCCCACCCTGATCGTCCAGCGTGACGGGCAGGTCCTGGACCGCCGATCCGGCGCGATGCCGCTGCCCGCCCTGCGCGACTGGGTGCAGCGGACGCTTCCGCCCGCCCCCGACCAGCGCGCACAGCCCGAGGAGCAGACGTGACGCTTCCACCCGACCCGCACCTGGCCCTCGTCCGCCCCGTGGTGCCGCACACCACGCACGGATGTGAGGACTGCCTCCGGATCGGCTCGTCGTGGGTCCACCTGCGGCTCTGCCTCACCTGCGGTCACGTGGGGTGCTGCGACTCCTCGCCGAACCGCCACGCCCGCGCACACGCCGGCGCGCAGGCCCATCCGATCGTCGAGTCCTTCGAGCTCGGCGAGTCGTGGCGCTGGTGCTTCGTCGACGAGAGGCTGACATGAGCGCGCCCCGCGCGGCCGAGTGGCGCGGCACCGCGGAGACGCCGGACCACGCCGGTGCGTTCCCGCGGCTCGAACCGGCCCAGATCGACCTGCTCGCCGAACACGGCGACCGCCGCACCGTCGGAGAGGGCGAGGTGCTGCTCGCCGAGGGTGAGCCGGCCCCGGCGTTCTTCGTCGTCCTGCGGGGTGAGGTCGCCGTACTGGAGGGCTACCAGACCCCGGACGAGCGGGTGGTGGCGGTCCACGGACCCGGCCGCTTCCTCGGCGAGCTCGGCCTGCTGACCGGGCAGGTGTCGTTCTTCACGGACGTCGTCGTGGCCGCCGGTGAGGTGCTCGCCGTGCCGGTGGAGCAGCTGCGCCGGACGATCGCCGAGGACTCCGGTCTCGGCGACGGGATCCTGCGGGCCTTCCTGGTCCGGCGGGGTCTGGCGATCGACCTCGGGGCCGGCTTCCGCATCATCGGGTCCCGGTTCTCGGCGGACTACGCGCGGCTGCGTGACTTCGCCGGTCGCAATCGGCTCCCGCACCGCTGCATCGACCTGGAGACGGACGTCGAGGCCGAGAGCACGCTGCGCCGGTTGAGCATCGGTCCGAGCGACACCCCGCTGGTCGTCTGGCGGGAACACCTCCTGCGCAATCCGAGCAACGCCGAACTGGCGGCGATGATCGGGCTCCCCGCGCCGTCCGACGAGGCCGCCACCTGCGACCTGCTCGTCGTCGGGGCCGGTCCGGCGGGGCTGGCGGCAGGGGTCTACGGCGCCTCCGAGGGGTTGCGCACGGTGGTGGTGGACGGGGTCGCGGCCGGCGGGCAGGCGGCGACCTCGTCCCGGATCGAGAACTACCTCGGGTTCCCGGCCGGTATCTCCGGCGCGGAACTGGCCGAGCGGGCGGTGGTCCAGGCCGACAAGTTCGGCGCGAGCACCTGGATCCCGGCGGCGGCGACAACCCTGGACCGCGACGAGGGCCACTACGTCGTCGCGCTGGACGACGGAGGGCGGGCCACCGCCCGCACCGTCATCATCGCCACCGGCGCGCGGTACCGCAGACTCCCGGTCCCGCGACTCGAGGAGTTCGAGGAGAACAGCGTCTTCTACGCAGCCACCGCGATCGAGGCCCGGATCTGCGCCGACGACCCCGTCGTGGTGGTCGGCGGCGGGAACTCGGCGGGCCAGGCCGCCCTGTTCCTCGCCGACCACGCGCGCTCGGTCCGGATGGTGGTCCGGGAGCACACGCTCGACGAGTTCATGTCCAGCTACCTCGCCGACCGGATCCTCGCGGACGGGCGCATCGAGGTGATGGTGCACAGCCAGGTGCGTGAGCTGCTCGGCGAGCGGGGAGTGCTGGACGCCGTCCTCGTCGAGGACACCGGTTCCGGGGAGCGGAATCGCGTGGAGGCCCGCGAGCTCATGGTGTTCATCGGCGCCGACCCGTGCACCGGGTGGCTGGCGGACGCCCTCGACCTGGACAGCGGCGGGTACGTGCGCACCGGCCCCGCGGCGGCCGAGCGCGGGGCCGAGGCCTTCTCCGAGATCGGCCGTGGCCCGTTGCCGCTGGAGACCAGCGCGCCCGGGGTCTTCGCCGTCGGGGACGCGCGCAGCGGGTCGGTCAAGCGGGTCGCCTCGGCCGTCGGCGAGGGCGCGATGGCCGTCCGACTGGTCCACGAGCACCTCAGCGGCCACGCCGCACCGGTGGGTGCCGCGACCTGACCCCGGGGCGCAGGTGGCGTCAGTCGCCGCCGGAGCGACGGGGGTGCGGCATGTGCAGGGATGCGGAATGGGTCCGGACCGGGGTACCCGGGGTGAGGGGAGAACGGTCCGGACCCATCCCGCGACGACCGCCGATCGCCGGGGGGCGACGATCGGACAGCCGGGCCGGGAGGTCCACCCAGTGCGAGTCGGACGCGCAGGACGGGCA
>NZ_JBVPVA010000969.1:0-4530 GCF_055612215.1 Actinomycetospora sp.
GACCCACCCTCGTAGGAACCGGCCGACCCGGTACCGGCCGACCCGCCCCCGTCGTAGGAGCCGTCGGTCCTCCCGGTACCGGTCGACCTCGCCGGCGGCGTCGTGGTCGCCGCACCGGCGCCACCCGTCGCGCCGGTCCCCGTGCTCGCGGTGTCCGCCCCGGAGGACGACGGCTCCGCGCTCGACCCCGTCGCGCCCGTCCCGGTCCCGCCCGCGCCCGTCCCCGGGTCGGCGGTGCCGGTCGCCTGCGCGTCCGGGTCCTCGGACGCCGTGCTCCCGCCCGACCCGGACTGCGGCGCGGTCCCGGGCGCCTTCGCGGGCCCGGCGTCGGTAGGGATGGCGGCGACGACCTTGCCGAGCGACGCGGCCGCCCACTGCGGCGCCGTGGTGCCCGCGGCCACCGGGAGCTTCTCGTAGGAGCCGTGCACCGGGGAGGCGATCGCCTGCTCGAGGGGCGGGGCGGGCGCCGTCGGCGGGCTGTCGCAGACCGGGTCCTCCGGGGCGCAGATCTCGATGGTGCGGGCGTCGAGGGAGCCGAAGCCGACGGCGCGCGGGGGTAGGGCACCCTGCCCCGTCGTGCCGTCGGGGACCGCGCGGGTGCGCGGGCTGCGCGCGGGGTCGCCGAACAGGCCCACGGCCTGCACGAGCTTCGCCGGGATGCGGGGTTCGAGACCCGTCCCGATGCGGGAGGCGAGGTCGCCCGCGACCTGCGCGCCCTGCGAGTAGCCGAACAGCATGAGCGCGCCGGTGGGGCACCCGTCGACGTGCTGGCCCATCGCGGTGGCGAGCGAGCCGACCGCCTCGGACTCGGCCGAGGCGAACGAGCCGCCGGCCGGAGGCGCCGGGACGGTGACGACCGAGACCTTCTCGCCGAACTGCTTCGCGAGCGGGTCCGTGACGCCCTGGAGCACGTTCGAGGAGCCGCCCTGGCCGCCGACGGCGTAGAGGGTCACCGGCCGGCACGACTCCGGCAGCGCCTGCGAGGACGACAGGGTCGCCACGCCGGTCCCGACCGCCCCGACGAGCACCGCGACGGCGACGAGGCCCGCGACCACGAGGGACGACACCGGTCGGCGCGGGCGCGAGGCGGGCGGCGGGGAGACCCAGGCCGAGGTCGGCGGGAGGCCGGTGAGCGGCGGCGTCGCCGGGACGAGGACCGGCGGCGGCAGGCAGACCGACGTCCGGTCGGCCGCCGTCACCGGCTCCTCCCGCGCGGGTGCCGGACCGGCGGGGACGGTGATGACGGGGCCGGTCGCCGGCGGCTCGAGGAGGGTGACCGCACCGTGGCTGCTGACCGTCACCAACGTCACCGAGGCACCGTCGACGACCTCCACCCGCAGCTCACGACCCGACCGGGCGGCGTGGCGACGCGCGGCGGCGAGGCCGACCTCGGTCGGGGACGCGTGGGGCGGGACCGGCAGCGCACGGCCGTCGGCGAGCACGCCCGGACCGCCCGGCCCGTGCGTCAGCTCCAACCGGACGTCCGGCGCCGCACCTGCACCGTCAGGCCGTTCCGCACCCACCTGGGTCCTCCACCCGCCGTCCACCACCTGCGAACCGCGGACCAGGGTCGGCGGTCGGCGTCGCGCGTGGGTGCGGTTTGGAGAAACTCGTGGGACGGATTCGACGACGTGGAGTTACTGCCACTGGGTGCAAGCGTCGACGCTTCGCTGGCACCCAAGCGGGCCTCATCCCATCTCGAGCGACTCCCGGAGGAACGCCACCTGCAGGCGCAGCAGGTTCTCGGCCACGACCTCCTGCGGCGTCATGTGCGTGACCCCCGACAGCGGCAGCACCTGGTGGGGGCGCCCGGCCGCGAGCAGGGCCGAGGACAGGCGCAGGGTGTGCGCGGCGACCACGTTGTCGTCGGCGAGCCCGTGGATCAGCATCAACGGGCGCATCGGCGCCTCCGCGGTGGCCGGCACCGCCGCGTCGTCGAGGATCGACGAGCGCGCGTAGGCGTCCGGCCAGGACGCGGGCGTCCCGAGGTAGCGCTCGGTGTAGTGGGTGTCGTAGAGCGCCCAGTCGGTCACCGGGGCGCCCGCGACCGCCGCGTGCACCGCGTCCGGGCGGCGCAGCACCGCGAGCGCCGCGAGGTAGCCGCCGAAGGACCAGCCGCGGATCGCGACGCGCGTCAGGTCGAGGTCCTCGACCTCGGCCGCCGCCCCCGCCAGGGCGTCGAGCTGGTCGGTCAGCACCGGGTCCGCGAGGTCCCCGTGCACCGCGCGCTCGAAGGCCGGCCCCCGGCCCGGTGTCCCGCGCCCGTCGGCGACGACGACGGCGAAGCCCTGGTCGGCGAACCATTGGCTCGTCAGGAACGCGCCCCGGGCGTCCACGACGCGCTGGGCGTGCGGACCACCGTAGGGGTCGAGCAGCACCGGGAGGCGGTCCCCGCCGGGGATGTGGTGGCGCGGCAGGAGCACCGCCGTCGACAGGCCCCGCTCGCCCGTCGTGCACAGGTGCACCCGGGGCTCGAGCTGCGGCGACTCGGCGAACGACCGCAGCGTCGCGGAGGTCCCCGGCCCCGTCACCCGCGTGACCGTGCCGTCGTGGTCGAGCGAGGCCTGCGCGACGACGAGCACCCCGCCCGCCAGCCGCCCCGAGGCCACGCCGCGCTCCGCGCTCACCGCGCTCACCCCGGCCTGGCGGGACCAGACGTGCAGCACCGTCGACGTCGGCGCCCCGGCCCGGGACGCGGCGAACAGCACCGTGTCGCCGTCGACGGCGGCCACCCCGCGGACCTGCAGCTCCGGCCCGGTCACCGCCGCGCCGTCGATGACCAGCCGGCGGACGTCGTCGGCGTCCGCGCACCAGACGAGGCCCCCGTCGTCGAGGTGCGCCGGCACCCCCGGGACCAGGTCGACCCAGGCGTCGTCGACGTCGGAGCGCACCTCGACCGAGCGTCCCGACGCCGGGTCGACCTCCCGCAGCGTCACCCGCTTCTGGTCGCGCGGCGCGGTCGTCACGATCAGCGCGTGCCGGTCCCAGGTTACCACGGCGAGGTACTCGTCGTCGCCGAGGTCGACGTCCGTGCGCCCGCCGTCGAGCCCGAGCAGGTGCAGCGTCACCGTCGCGTTGGTCGTCCCCGCGGCGGGGTAGGCGACGACGCCGGGCTCGCGGCCGGGGTTGGCGGGGTCGGCGATGTGCCAGCGGCCGACGGCGGCGTCGTCGACGCGGGCCACCGCGAGGGAAGCACCGTCGGGGGCCCACCAGAACCCGCGGTAGCGGTTCATCTCCTCGGCGGCGACGAAGTCGGCCAGCCCCCAGGTGACGTGCTCGGCGTCGGGCGACACGAGCGTCGTCGTCTCCCCCGACCCGAGCGTGTGCACGTGGAGCGCGCCGCCGCGCACGAACGCGACGCGGGTGCCCGTCGGGTCCGGGCGCGGGTCGACGACGGGGCCCTCGACGGGCAGCGCGGCTGGCGTCGAGTCCGGGGTGAGCCCGACGGTGAACGCCCGGCCGGACAGGACGAAGGCGGCGGTGACGACGTCGTGGTCGCACGCGTACTCGACGACGCCGCCCGACTGCTCGCGCACCCGCTCGCGGCGCGCCTTCTCCTCGGGCGGGAGGTCCTCCTCGCCGGGCACGTCCAGGGCCAGCGGGTCGACGAGCAGGTGTTCCTGACCCGTCGCGACGTCGAGCACCCACAGGCAGGTCACCGGGTCGTCGCCGCCGCGGCTGCGCAGGAAGGCGACCCGGGCACCGTCGGGGGCGATGGTCACGCCGCGCGGCGCACCGAGGGTGAAGCGCCGGGTCGCGGCCTGGCGGCGGGGGAACGCGTCGGTTCCCGTGGTCTCGAGGTGCTCGACGGTCACGGGCGGCCATCCTGCCCGCCGCCCCGTCCGGTCACCGTCCGGCCGCCCACCCGTGCTTGATCAACAGCACGCCAGGCAGCCCGGACGGACGGAACCCGTGCCTCACGTGCCCCTCGTCGGCGTGGGCCGGCGACTCACGCCACGGCTGACGTCGCCGAGCACGGTCTCGATCAGCCCGACGAGCACGTCGGGGCCATCGGCGAGCACGTTGTGGCTGGTCGGCAGGTCGTGCACGGTCCACGTCGGGTCGGCGCGGAGGCGCTCGGCGACCGGACCGAACGGCGAGGCCGGGGTCCACGCGGGGTGGGTGGCGAGCGCGTAGTGCTTGGTCGCGACGTCGTGGTGGGCGCCGGTCAGCGTGATCCGCTGGACGAGGCTCGCGAGCGGGTGGCCGGTCGCGCGGGCGTCGAACTGAGGCATCGGGTCGACGAGGACGCCGGTGCGCGCCGCGCCCTCGACGTACCAGGCGCGCATCGCGTCGTTGACCGACGACCAGCAGGAGTCGCCGTCCTCCGGCGCGAACCCGTCGACCACGCAGAGCCCGACGACGCGTCCGGGCAGCGCGTCCGCGACGCCCGCGATCACCATGCCGCCGTAGCTGTGTCCGACGAGGACGAGGTCGCCGTCGAGCCCGCCGAGGTGCTCGGTCAGGTCCGCGACGTGGCTCGCGAGGTTGGTGGTGCCGTCCAGCTCGGCGGCGCGCTCGCACAGCCCG
>NZ_JBVPVA010001025.1:0-5194 GCF_055612215.1 Actinomycetospora sp.
GAGCTCGACCAGCCCGAGGCGTTCGGGGAGCTGACGGTGCGGTGGACGCCCCCGCGGTGAACGACGCCGAGCTGGACGCCGCCCTGGAGGCCCTCCTGCTGGTCGTCGACGCGCCGACCGAGGAGGAGGTGCTCGCGGCCGCCGTCGAGGAGCCGGTGGCGCGGGTGCGGGCGGCGATCGCGGCGCTGGCCGAGCGCTACACGGCCGAACACCGGGGGATCGACCTGCGGCGCACCGGCAGCGGCTGGCGGTTCTACACACGCGACGCCTACGCCCCCTACGTCGAGCGCCTGCTGCTCGACGGCCAACGCGCGCGCAGGATCTCGGCGTGCTCGGCGACGGAAATCTGCGGGGCGTGCAGGTGGTCGAGGTCGACGGTCGGCGGCGGCTTCGGGCGGAACACCGAGGCCGCGAGCCGGGCGAACGCCTCGGGGTCGACGCCGAGCAGCACCTCGGGCAGCAGCGCGGCGAAGCGTTCCTCCAGCGCCACGGAGCGCGGGAACCGCCGTGCCGCGCCCGCCTCCAGCTCGACGAACAGCCCCGCGACCTGCTTGTACGCGCGGTACTGCAGCAGCCGGGCGAACAGCAGGTCGCGCGCCTCCAGCAGGGCGAGGTCGTCCTCGTCCTCCACGTCGCCGCCGGGCAGCAGGCGCGCCGCCTTGAGGTCGAGTAGCGTCGCCGCGACGACGAGGAACTCCGTCGTCTCGTCGAGGTTCATCCCGTCGCCGAGCAGGCGCAGGTGGGCGATGAAGTCGTCGGTGACGCGGTGCAGCGCCAGCTCCGTGACGTCCAGCTCGTGCTTGCCGATGAGCTGCAAGAGCAGGTCGAACGGCCCCTCGAAGTTGTCGAGGCGGACGGTGAACCGCGGCGATTCGAGTGTGGTCAACGACTGAGGACCTCGCGCGCCAGCAGCCGGTAGGACTCCGCGCCGCCCGAGTGGGGGGCCCAGGTCGTGATCGGCTCGCCCGCGACGGTGGTCTCGGGGAAGCGGACGGTCCGGTTGATCACGGCGTCGAACACGAGGTCGCCGAACGCCTCGATCACGCGCTGGCGCACCTCGCGGGTGTGCAGGGTGCGCGGGTCGAACATCGTGGCGAGGATGCCGAGGATCTTCAGGTCGGGGTTGAGCCGGTCCTGCACCTTCTCGATCGTGTCCATGAGCAGGGCCACCCCGCGCAGCGAGAAGTACTCGCACTCCAGCGGGATCAGCACCCCGTGCGCGCAGGCCAGCGCGTTGACGGTGAGCAGCCCGAGGGAGGGCTGGCAGTCGACGAGGACGTAGTCGTAGTCCTCCAGCGCCGGCGCCAGGGTGCGGCCGAGGGTCTGCTCGCGGCCGACCTCGGTGACGAGCTGGACCTCGGCAGCCGAGAGGTCGATGTTCGAGGGCAGCAGGTCGAGGCCCTCGACCGCGGTGGGCCGCACGACGTCGTCGAGGGTCACCCGCCGCTCCATGATCAGGTTGTAGATCGTCACGTCGAGCTCGTGGGGCTGGACGCCGAGCCCCACCGACAGCGCGCCCTGCGGGTCGAAGTCGACGAGCAGCACCCGCCGGCCGTACTCCGCGAGGGCCGCGCCGAGGTTGATCGTCGAGGTCGTCTTCCCGACGCCGCCCTTCTGGTTGCACATCGCGAGGACCGTCGCGGGCCCGTGCGTGGCGATCGGGGCGGGCTCCGGGACCTCGCGGCGGGGCCGCACGGCGGGGTCACCCCCCTCGGTCGGCGGCGTCACACCGGCCGACTCGGCCCGGGCCGGGTCGGGCGGACCCATGTGCAGGGACTCGGCGTCGAACAATCCTGCCGACATCCCTCGCCTCCCTGGAGTTCCCGACGAGGCCCGACACCGCGGGGCGGCGCGCGCCCTCGTCGTCGAACCAGGCTAGGAGGACCGTCCGCCCGGAGTCACCGCGACTCGCCGGGTGTGGCGAGATCACTGCGGGGGCATCCCGGGCGATGACCCACATCACAGAACACGTCGCGGAGGATCCGCCGCGCTCTGTGCTGGGCCGTGCACTCGGTGTGCTCGCCGCGTTCTCCGACGCCGCTCCCGAGCTCGCCCTCGCCGACATCGTGGCCGCCACCTCGTTGCCCCCGGCCACGGCCCACCGCATCGTCGCCGAGCTCGTCGCCTGGGGCGCCCTGGAGCGGGTCGGCCGCGGCCGCTACCGGATCGGGATGCGGCTCTGGCGCGTCGGCGCCCTCGCGCCGTCCGCCCGCAACCTGCGCGAGGCGGCCCTCCCGCCCATGCAGGACCTCGCCGCGGCCACCGGCCACGTCGTGCACCTGGTCGTCCTCGACGGGCACCGCGCGCTGTTCGTGGAGCGGCTGGCGGGCCACGACGAGGAGTTCACCGTGCGCTCCCGGGTGGGCCGCGACATGCCGCTGCACGCGAGCGGGCCCGGGAAGGTGCTGCTCGCCCACGCCCCGGCCACGCTGGTCGACGAGATCGTGGCCCGGGGGCTCCCGCGGCTGGCGCCCGGCACCATCACCGACCCCGCCGTGCTGCGCGAGGCCCTCGACACCGCCCGCCGCACCGGGTACTGCCTGTCCCGCGAGGAGATGACCGAGGGCGCCGCCTCGGTGGCCGCCCCCGTCGTCGACGCCGCGGACCGGGTGGTGGCCGCGCTCGCCGTCGTCGTCCCGGCGTCCTCGTCGCTACCGCCGTTCATCCCCGCCGTGCGGATGGCCGCCGCCACCGCGTCCCGCCGCCTCGGGCACCGGGCCGACCGGACCGGGCCGGAATTCCGGTGAGCGCGAGGACGGGATGACTGCTGTGACCGCGCTCTCCCATACTCCGGCAAAGGGGACGTGACGACGAGGTCACGTCCCGGGAGGAGGTGGCTCGTGTCCGACACGTCGACGACGACCGCCCCGGCCTCCGGCTGGGTGCGGGGGCTCTGCTGGGCCGCGGTCGCGCTGGAGGGGTACGACCTCGTCGTGCTCGGGGTGGTCATCCCCGTCCTGCGCCGCGACCCGGTCTTCGCGCTCGACCCCGGCAGCGCCACGACGGTCGCCACCGTCGGCCTGCTCGGGGTCATGGTCGGCGCGCTCGCGGTGGGCCCGGTGAGCGACGTCGTGGGACGCCGCCGGACGATCCTCGCCTGCGTCCTCGCCTTCTCGGTCCTGGGCGCCGCGTGCGCGCTCGCGACCGGCCCCCTGAGCCTCGGCATCCTGCGCTTCGTCGCGGGCATCCCGCTCGGCGGCGTCGTCCCGGTGGCGCTCGCGATGGTGGCCGAGCACTCCCCCGGCCGGCGCGGCAACAGCTCCATGACGACCCTCATGACCGGCTACCACGTCGGAGCGGTCGCGGCCTCGCTGCTCGGGGCCCTGTTCATCACCACACTGGGCTGGCAGTTCCTGTTCGTGGCGGGCGCCCTCCCCGCGCTCGCCCTGCTGCCGGTGCTCGCGGCGAAGCTGCCACGCGACACCCCGCCGGTCGCGCGCGCCGCCACCCGGGAGACCCCCGCTCGCGTCAACCCGGTGCGCGAGCTGTTCCGCGCGGGCTTCGCCGGCCCGACGATCGCCTTCTGGGTCGCCTCGTTCATGGGCCTGCTGCTCGTCTACGGCCTGAACACCTGGCTGCCCGAGATCATGCGCCTCGCCGGCTACCAGCTGACCGCGGCGCTCTACCAGCTGCTGGCGCTCAACGTCGGCGCCGTCATCGGGCTGCTCATCGGCGGCCGCGTCGCCGACCGGATCGGCGTGCGGCCCGCGACGATCACGTGGTTCGTGACGGCGGCCGTCTTCCTCGCGCTGCTCGCGGTGCGGCTGCCGGGGGCCACCGTCTACGTCGCGATCCTGCTCGCCGGCATCTTCGTGTTCTCCTCGCAGGTCCTGGTCTACGCGTGGGTGGGCCGCGTCTACCCGGCCACGATGCGGGCGACCGCCCTCGGGTCGGCCAGCGGGGTCGGGCGGCTCGGCGCGATCACCGGCCCCGCGATCACCGGGGCCCTCGTGGCCGGCGGCCTCGCCTACCCGTGGGGCTTCTTCGTGTTCGCGCTGGTGGCGGCGCTGGGCGCGGTCGCGGCGGCCACGGTGACCCGCACCCGCCGCGCCGACGACCTCGCCGAGGCCGCGCCCGAGCCCGACCGCGCGGCGTCGTGAGGCGCCGGTGACCACGGTCCGCGATGCGGCCTTCGACGTCCTGCGCCGGCGGGGCCTCGACCGCGTCTTCGCCAACCCCGGCTCGACCGAGATCAGCCTGCTGACCGACCTGCCCGACGACCTCGACTTCACCCTCGCCCTGCACGAGGGCTCCGTCGTCGGTCTCGCCACCGGGTACGCGACGGCCACCGACCGGCCCGCGCTGGTGGTGCTCCACACGACGGCGGGTCTGGGCAACGCGGTCGGCGCGCTCGCGACGGCTCGGGTGAACCGGGTGCCGCTCGTGGTCCTGGTCGGCCAGCAGGACCGCCGCCACCTGGCCTCCCGCCCGTTCCTCACCGGCGACCTCGACGGCCTCGCCGGCGCGTACCCGGTGTGGACGCACTCGCCGGGGCGCCCGCAGGACGTGCCGGGCGCGCTGGACCGCGCGTTCCACGAGGCGGTGACCCGGCGCGGCCCGGCGGTCGTCGCGGTCCCGAGCGACGACTGGGCCGCGGCCGCCGATCCCCGCGTGCTCCCGACGCCCGTCGTCGTGCGCCGCGGGCGGGGCCCGGAGCCCGAGGCGGTCGCGGAGCTCGCCGGCCTCGTGGGCGCGGCCCGCCGCCCGGCGCTGGTCGTCGGGGCCGACGCCGACGGGGCCGCCGCCTGGGCCGCCCTCGTCGCGCTGGCGGAGCACCTGCGCGCGCCGGTGTGGCAGGAGGCGTTCGCCGCGCGGGCCGGGTTCCCGCAGGACCACGCCCGGTTCGCCGGGCACCTGCCGCCGGAGCGCGCCGACCTGCGGGCGGCGCTCGAGGGGCACGACCTGGTGCTCGTGGTCGGGGCGCCGGTCTTCCGCCAGTACCAGTACTCGCCCGGCGAGCTCGTGGCGCCGGGCACGACGATCGCGCTGGTCACCGACGACGCCGAGGACCTCCACCACAGCCGCGCCGACCTGGCCCTGCTCGCCGACCCGGCGCGGACGGTCGCCGCGCTGACGGCTGCCCTCACCGGGCCCCAGGCCCCGTCCCAGTCACCGCCCCAGCGCAGCAACGGCACGATGCTGACGTCCAACGACAGAACGGCGCCGTTCACACGTCCCGGCGAGGCTCCCGACC
>NZ_JBVPVA010001096.1:0-10994 GCF_055612215.1 Actinomycetospora sp.
GGACCGTCGTCGGGCGCTGGCCCCGGAGATCCTCACGGTGTTCCGCACCGACGTCGACCCCCGCACCGTCGATCTGTCGCTCGACCCCAGCGAGCGGCCCTACGGGTCGCGGTTCGGCGCGCGTCCGGACCGCATCAACTACGGGCAGGTCGGGTTCGGCCGGCAGACGACGCCGGAGGCGTGGCTCTCCACGTGGTCGGGGCTGAGCTCGCACGCCGACTTCGTCCGGTGCGCGCCGGGGGTCACGGTGCCGATGCTGTTCGTCGAGCTGACCGGTGACCAGGCGGCGTTCCCGTCGGACTCGCGCCGGATGGTGGGCGCGCTCGGGAGCGAGGACCTCACGCACGTCCGCGTGCGGGGGACCCACTTCGGCGGGGCGATCACGGCGGGGGAGCAGACCGGAAACGAGCTGGCTGCGGCCGAGATCGGGGCATGGCTGGGACAGCGCCACGAGCTGGCTCCGCCGGCGTCCCGTTGATCTTCCAGCATCGATCGTCGCCTCCACCCGGCTGAAGATCTGGTGGAACCGGACGGCCGTCCCGCTCCTCTGAGCCCGTGAGGCCACAGAGGAGGCACCATGTCCCGTGTCATTCGCCTGGTCCGCACCGGCTTGGTCGCTGGGATCATCGCGGCGGCTGCGGTCGTCCTTCCGGTGACCGCACGTGCGGACCCCGTCCCAGGGTTCGACCTCGATCCGGTCCAACTCGAGAACCGGATGCAGCAATGTGTCGCGTACTCCATGCCCGAAAGCGGCGCCTTGATGGCGTGGGTGAACGTGAGGTCGGGCGAGAGGCGGACCTGGCGGTGCAGCTCGTTGAGGCACATGCTCTTTGACGACCTCGACCGGCCGCCTCACGACCCGTTCTCGGACGTACCGAACTTCATGCGCTGTGTCGACCGGGTCGTGAGCTACGGCTTTCCCGCCAAGCAGAGCGCGAACGGGAACAGGCTCTACACGCTCAACCAGCTGACCCCCGGTGAAGCCCACGTCGTTGTCAACGAAGCGACGGACGACATCGCCACGATCTACATGACGAGCGGGACCTGGGCGCAGTGCGTCGCGCAACTATGATCTCCTCGATGAGGCCGCCGGGGGTGGTGGAGCGGGTCCGCGCAGCACAGCAGGCGGACCGGGACTGGTATGCGGCGAGGCCGCACCTGGCGCTCGCTCACGGCACGCGTCGGTTCATCTCGCTGACGGGTCTGCTGTGGTTCCACGACCATCCGGTCCAGCGCACTCTCGAGGTGCTGTCCGAGGTCGTCGCGGCGCGCGCCACCGGTGCGGACCTCGCGACGCAGGCGGAGCAACCGCAGCGCTGCCTGTCCGTGGCCCTGATGTTGGCCGACCGCGTCGGCTTTCCCCGGGAGCCGTCGTCCGGGTACGTCGACGAGACACAGGAACTCCTCGTGACCCTTCCACCCCGGGTGCTTCTGAGTCGGGAGGACGCCGACACCCACGCTGACCTGACGCTCGTGAACGAAGCCTGGTGGCGCGCCGAAGGCACGTCCACGCCCTACAGCGCCGCGTGCATGGTCGGAGCGGTCGGTTACTGGAGGCCCGAGGACCGCTGGGGCCTGGCGGGGCACATGAAGGAGCTTCGGACCCGGTTCGAGGACGAACCGGGCGAGCGCCCGTCCATCGAGCAGGAGATCACGGACAGCTTGGAGCGCTTCCTGGTCGACTACGAGGTGTGGTGGGCGGAGGTCGACTCCTAGCCGCAGGTGACTCCGTCGTCTTGACCTGAAGCTCGCTCGAGGTCCTAGCGTCGCCCCCGTCGAGACGATCGAGGAGGACGACGATGTCCGTCGAGCTCAACCACACCATCGTGCCGAGCAGTGACCAGCGGGCCGCGTCTAAGGACCTGGCCAGCCTGCTCGGATTGGAGGCGACGTCAGCCGGCCACTTCGACGTCGTGCGGCTCGAGAACGGGGTGAGCCTGGATTTCATGGACGTCGACGAGGTACCGCGGCCGATGCACCTCGCGTTCCTCGTCTCCGAGAAGACGTTCGACGAGGTGTTCGGCCGGATCCGGGAGCGCGACCTGCCGTTCTGGGCGGACCCGATGCACACCCGACCCGGGCAGCTCAACGCGCTGTTCGGCGGGCGGGGCCTCTACTGGGACAGCACCGACGGTCACAACCTCGAGATCCTGACCCGCGCAGCTTGACCCACGTCGCGCCACCCACGCGTGGTCTCCGAGTCGTCGCCATGGGCCAGCCCGAGGACGACGTCGGCGACGACCTCCTGCGGCCGTCGTGGCTGTGGATGGCCTGCTCGAAAGCGTCGGCGTTGTCGTCGATGACCGTCCTCGCCCTGTCGCTGTAGCCCCGCCACCGGTCCCGCGCCTTCTGCTTCGCGGCCCGCTTCTCGCGGTTCTTCGAGCCCACGCCGCGACCGTGGGATGTCTACGGGTGTCCGGAGGCCATGGTCGAGTCGGGGCCCGTCCGGAGGCGGAACCGCGGCGACGTAACCGCGTCATGGTGACGCGGTCGCGCCGGCACACTTCTGCCGGCGGGCTCGACGCGCCCGCGAGCACGCCCCGTCCGGAGGCGGAACTGCGGCGACGTAACCGCGTCACGGTGACGCGGTCGCGCCGGCACGCTTCTGTCGCCGGGCTCCACGCGGCCACATCCAGGCGCTCCGCGAGGGCCGACCGTCACGGTGCGTCATGAGCAGAGGGGTGCTGCACGGCGCACCCGGGCCATCGTCGAAGGTGGTGCCCGTGCTGATGACGTCGGACGCCCGGCCCACCTCGGCGTTCGCCGACGACGCGCTGGGCAATGACGACGCCGTCGGGCTCGCCGCCCGGCTGCGCCGTGGCGAGGTCTCGCCCGACGAGGTGCGCACGGCGGTGGCGGAACGCCTCGCCCGGGTCGACCCGATCCTGCGCGGCCTCGCCCTCGACCGGCTCACCGACCCGACTCGCGGCAAGGCCGACGGACCCCTCGCCGGGGTCCCGGCCCTGGTCAAGGAGAACACCGACGTCGCCGGCTGGCCGACGACCAACGGCAGCTCCGCGTACGTCGCCGAACCCGCCCCGGCCCACGCCGAGGTCACCGGCCAGCTCCTCGACCTCGGCCTCCAGCTCGTCGGCAGCACCCGCATGCCGGAGTTCGGCCTCAACGCCAGCACCGAGTTCGTCGACGCCGAGCCCACCCGCAACCCGTGGAACACCGACTTCTCCGCGGGCGCCTCCTCGGGCGGGTCCGCCGCGCTGGTCGCCGCAGGCGCCGTCCCGCTCGCCCATGCCAACGACGGTGGCGGCTCCATCCGTATCCCGGCCGCCGCGTGCGGGCTCGTCGGGCTCAAGCCGACGCGCGGCCGCACGGCGCTCAACGCCCAGGGCCGGCAGATGCCGATCAACCTGGTCAGCGACGGCGTCGTCACCCGCTCGGTCCGCGACACCGCCGCTGTCCTCGGCGAGATCGACCGTCGGCGCCGCAACCCGGCCCTGCCGCCGATCGGCCTCGTCGACGGGCCGGCCCGACGGCGGCTGCGCATCGGCCTCGTCCTCGAGAGCCCGGCCGCGGGGCCGGTCGACGACGAGACCCGCCGGGCCGTGCTCGACACGGCCCACACCCTCGAGAGCCAGGGTCACCTCGTCGAGCCGCACACCCTCGACGTCGGGACCCCGTTCGTCGACGACTTCCTCGTCTACTGGGGCCTGCTCGCGGCCGGGATCGTGGCCGGCGGGCGGTTCGGGTTCCCGGACTTCGACCCGCAGCGCCTCGACCCGCTCACCCGCGGCCTGCACCGACACTTCCTGACGACGGTGCCGCGGCGGCCGGGCTTCCTGCGCCGGCTGAGGCAGGTGGCGCGGCGCTACGACGACGAGTTCGTCCACCACGACGTCCTGCTCTCGCCGGTCCTCGCCCACCGCACGCCCGAGCTCGGCCGGCTGCACCCGGCGGTGCCCTTCGACGAGCTGCGGGAGCGCCTCGTGAACTACGTCGGGTTCACGCCGCTGCAGAACGTCGCGGGCGCGCCGGCCGTCGCGGTGCCCGGCGGCCGGACCGCCGACGGCATGCCCGTCGGCGTCCAGCTCGCCGGCGCCCGGGGCGACGAGCGCACCCTGATCGAGCTCGCCTACCTGCTCGAGGCCGAACGGCCGTGGCCCCGGGTCTGAGGGGCGAGACGCGGCTCACGCGAGCCTGCCGATCGGCTGCAGACGACGACCGCCCACCCACGCCGGGCCGCCGCACGTCGTCCTCGCCCGATCGCCTCGTGTCCGCCGGCGCCGGATCGCCGATCCTCGGGGTCATGGACGGTCACGACGACCCGGCCCCGACGCCGGCACGGATGTGGTTCGCGCTGCTCCGCCGTCTGGGCCGGGGCCTGCGCGGTCGGCGCCTCGCCGTGCGCGACACCGCGGCCACCGTGGTGTCGGTGCACGGGAGGCCGGACGGCTCCGGCTGGTCCTTCGGGCGTGCCCGCGACGTGCAGGTGGTGCTGCATGACGTCACGGCGCCGGAGCTCGAGGCGCAGGAGCTCGTCGTCGAGTGCGACGCCCTCGTGGTCGGGTCGACCGTCACCGCCACCGGGGTGACGGTGACCGCCACGATGTCACCGGACGCGCTCGCCGCGTACGCGGACGACGACGAGCCGGCGCCGCGCCTCGACGTCGTCGACGGGGAGTTCCGGACGCCGTGGCTCCCGGGCATCGAGCTGGTGCTGCGACCCGAATTGACCGAGGACGACCTGCGGTTCACGCCCACGGCGTTGATCACCCCGCTCGGGCGCTGGTCGTCGTGGGGCATCCTGCCGTCCGGGACCGCACCGTCGCCCGAGCTCCCCGGGGGACTGCGCCTCACCGGGATCACGACCACCGACGACGCCGTACTGGTGCGGGCGACGATCGACCGGTGGACCGCGCCCCTGGGGGACCGGTCCCGGCTCCGGGAGCTGCTCGACGCCGCCTCGCGGTGACGCCCACCCAGGTTCCCGGCCGGAAACCCTGGTGCGCCCGACCCCGGCAGAGGCACCGTGGGTCGTGCTCATCCAGCCGCTGGCGTCGCTGACCGACCTCGTGCTCGGCCTGGTCTCGCTGATCCTCTGGCCCCGGTTGCCCCGCGACGTCGAGGGGGCGCGCTACTGGCGCGCCGCGTTCGCCTGGGCGGGGGCGACCGCGCTGATCGGCGCGGTGTACCACGGCTTCCTCACCGGCCGCCCGACGATCGGTGAGGTGACCTGGGCGGTCATGAGCACCATGGTCGTCGTCGTCATGTCCTACCTGCTCGCGGCGGCCGTGGTGCAGGTCCTCGGCCCGAGCCGCGCCATCGTGTTCTGGCCGCTGCGGCTCGTCGGGTTCGTCGCCTACGGGATCATCGCCGCGACCGGCCACCCCAGCATCATGGCGATCATGTACTGCGAGAGCGTCACGATGGCGTGCGTCATCGGGCTGTGGGTGTGGGCGTGGTGGCGCGGCCACCCCTCGGGCGGGGCGATGCTCGTGGCCATCGGGGTGAGCATCGTGGGGGCGCTGTTCCGGCTGATCCCCGGCGCGTCGGACGTGCTGCACATCGACCCGGACTCCGCGTACCACCTCGGGCAGATCGTCGGGATGGTGCTGCTGGCCCGGGCCGTCGCCCGCTCCCCTCGGGTGGAGGCCCTGCCGGGAGCGAGCTCGGCGGCCGACGCGGCCGCGGCCTCGTGAGATCGACGGCGGGTCGAATCTGACGTTCCGTGCTCGACAGGCCACGCTAACAGGAGAACTAGCGCTCAAGACGCTCGTTCGGAGCAGCGAACGATCACGGAGAGTCGCAGTACGGTGGGCAGCCCCTCCGGGGCGATCGGCGCTCCGGGCCTCAGCACCGCACAACGTGAGTGGTGCGGCAGGAGGAGCGTGCCATGACCCAGGTCATCTCCCGATACGAGAAGCTGCGTGAGGCCCTGACCGGCTCCATCGTCACCCCGGACGACCCGGGTTACGACGACGCCCGGCAGGTGTGGAACGGCGACATCGACCGGAGGCCGGCGGTCGTCGCCTACTGCCGGACCGCCGAGGACGTCGCGCGGGCGGTGTCGTTCGCCCGGGAGGCCTCGCTCGAAATCTCGGTCCGCAGCGGCGGCGCCCACTCGGGGTCGGGCATGGGGGTGGGGGACGCCGGCATCGTCGTCGACGTGAGCCGGATGAACGAGGTCGCGGTCGACCCGCAGGGCCGTCGGGCCACGGTCGGAGGCGGCGCGCTGCAACGCGACGTCGATGCGGCCACCCAGGCCCACGGGCTGGCCGTGCCGCTCGGCGAGATCGGGCATACCGGGGTCGGCGGGATCGCCACGGGCGGGGGTATGGGATGGCTCACCCGCCAGCATGGCCTGACCAGCGACAACCTGCTCTCGGCGCAGGTCGTCCTCGCTGACGGGCGAATCGTGCGCGCGGCACCGGACGAGAACCCCGACCTGTTCTGGGCGATCCGCGGCGGCGGCGGGAATTTCGGCGTCGTCACCTCCTTCGAGCTTGCTCTGCACGAGGTGGGTCCCCAGATCGACGTCGGCATGCTCTTCTACGGCATGGACCAGGCGGCCGACGCCCTGCGGCTGGCCCGCGAGATCATTCCGGACCTGCCGTCCGACGTCAGCTTCGAGGTCGTCGGCCTGCACGCCCCGCCCGCGCCGTTCGTGCCCGAGGAGCACCATTTCCGGCTCGTGCTCGCGCTGGCCGCGGTGGGCTTCGGCGACGAAGCGAATCACCGTCAGGTGCTCGAGCGCATGCGGAGCGGCCTGTCGCCGCTGTTCGAGATGGTCAGCCCGATGCCGTACACCGCGCTGCAGCAGATGTTCGACGAGGCGTACCCGTGGGGCACCCACACCTACGAGAAGGGCCTCTACCTCGAGGACTTCACCGACGCCGCCATCGACGTGATCGTCGAGCGCATCAACGGCACGGTCTCGCCGATGTCCGCCACCTTCTTCTACGTGCTCTCCGGCGCCTACAGTGCAGCGGACGAGGAGGACACCGCCTTTGGTGGCGGACGAAGCCCGCGCATGATGGTGTTCATCCTCGGAATGACACCCGACGCCGACGGGCTCGCCGACGAGCGCGTCTGGGTGCGGGCCTTCTACGACGCGCTCGCACCACACGCCATCGGCAAGGGCGGGTACGTCAACGGGATCCTGCCCGACGACGTCCATCGCGTGCCGGACACGTACGGCACCAAGTACGCCCGACTGGCGCGCATCAAGGCGCAGTACGACCCGGAGAATCTCTTCCACCGCAACGCCAACATCCCACCCGCGCCCTGACGCGGGCGGTTCTACCGGCAGCGCTCGTCACGGAGGCCGCGGGGAGCGGGCGTCCCCGCGGCGCGCGCTGCCGCCTCGCTTAGGCGACGTCGCGCCCCTGGACGGCGGACACCACCGGCCGACGCGCCCGCACCACGACCAGCTCCTCGGTGCGCTGACCCGGCTCGATGAGCCCGCGCTCCTCGAGCATGGCCGCCCGCGCGGTGAACACCGGGCCGAACGGGTGCTCGCACCGCGCCGCGACCTCGGCGTCGAGACCCCGCGACCGCAACCGGCGCAGCGTCTCGTCGACGTCGTTGATCCCGGAGTGCACGAGCAGGAGGCGACCGCCGGGCGCGAGCACGTCCGGGACCTCGTCGCACACGCGGTCGAGCACGATCCGCCCGGTGCGCCCGCCGTCGAACGCGCGCATCACGCCCCGGGAAGGGAGGTCGTCGTCCGGGGTCGGGACGTAGGGCGGGTTCGCGACGACGAGGTCGTACCGGTTCCCGACGACGGGTGCGGTCAGGTCGCCGCGGCGCACGCGGAGCCGTCGGCCGAGTCGCCGCGCGTTCACCCAGGCGCATGCGAGCGCCCGGCGCGAGCAGTCGACCGCGGTGACGTCCGTGCCCGGGAACCCGGCCGCGACCAGGGACAACGCCCCCGCGCCCGAGCAGAGCTCGAGGACCCGGCGCGGCGCCACGGGGGAGTCGAGGAGTTCACCGCGCAGCACGTCGGCGAGCAGCCACGTGTCCCGCTGCGCCGGGTAGACGCCCGGGCCGCAGAGGACGGGCAGATGCGGCCGCCGGCCGTCGGGCGCCGCGAGCTCGCGGACGGCCGGGAGGTGGGCAGGGGAGGGCAGACGATCAACAGACACAGCTGTGCTCCTCTGTGGACACGCACGACGGGGGCGACGAGGGCGCGAGCGGGCGCCGGGCGTCCCCGAGAAGCAGCTGGACCCTCAACCGGAACGGGAACGGTTCTGGGCCGTGTTACCCGCAGGTTGCGCGGCCCACTCGTTCTGCTCCCGGTGACGTGGCCCTCGGGTCCCGAGAGCGAGCGACGGGTAACCGCGTCCTCATCGCGGCCATCACGGCCGCCACCGTCCCTGACCGGCACCCATGCCGAGGAGAGAACGTGCTCGACGTCCACACGTCCGAGCGTCGTGTGACCCCCGACGCGCCCGCCCTGCCGCTCGCCCGTGGCCCCGTCTCCGGCGCCGTGCTCGAGGTGTTCGCCGGCGAGCGTCCGGTGAGCGACCTCCCACGCCCGTCGGGACTCGACCCCTACGGCGACGACCTCCAGCTCGCGCTCTACCTCTGCTACGAGCTGCACTACCGCTCGTTCCCCGGCGTCGACCCGGAACTCGAGTGGGACCCCGACCTGCTCGCCCTGCGCCGCGACCTCGAGCGCCCCTTCCTGGCGGCGCTGCAGGCCGAGGTCGAGGGCGGCGACGACGTCGACGGGGCGATCGACGCACTGCTCGTCGAGCCGGTCGAGGGCTCCGGGCCGTCGTGGCGCCTGGCGGACATGGGCGAGCTCTGGCAGCTGCGCGAGTACGTCGCGCACCGCTCGATCTACCACCTCAAGGAGGCCGACCCGCAGGCGTGGGTGATCCCGCGCCTCGACGGGCAGGCCAAGGCCTCACTGGTCACGGTGGAGCACGACGAGTTCGGTGCCGGCCGCGCCGAGCGGGTGCACGCCCGGATCTTCGCCGAGATGATGGACGAGCTCGGCCTCGACTCCACGTACCACGCGTTCCTCGACGTGGCCCCGGCGATCACGCTGGCCACGGTCAACGTGATGACGATGTTCGGACTGCACCGGCGGTGGCGCGGCGCGTCGGTCGGCCAGTTCGCGCTGGTCGAGGTGACGTCGTCACCGGGGTCGGCGCGGCTGGTGAAGGCCATGCAGCGCCTCGGGACCTCGGAGGCGGCGCAGGCCTTCTACGAGGAGCACATCGAGGCCGACGCGGTGCACGAGCAGCTGGTGCGCCGGGGACTGCTGGCCGATCTCGTGTCCCGCGAGCCGGAGCTGGCCCCCGACGTCGTCTTCGGCATCCAGGCGTCGACGCTGCTCGAGGACCGGCTCGCCGATCACCTGCTGCGGTCGTGGGACGCGGGCTCGTCGTCCTTGCGCGAGGCCGCCGACGTCTGACGCACCTTCCGGCGGTGGCTCGTGTCGCAGAAGGGGTAGCGCTTGCTGCGGCGGCAGGCGCACACCGCGACGACGGGCCGCTCGGAGCGCACGACGGTGCCGTCGGGGGTCTCCAGCTCGATCGGGCCCTCGACGAGCACGGGGCCGCCCTCGGTGAGGGTCACGCGCGGGGCACGGGCGGGGCGCTCGGTGCGGTCCTCGGCCTCGATGGGGTGCGTCATGGAGCGGGGCTACCCGACCTGCCCCGGGCGTCACGGGTGAGGTGCGTCCTTCTCAGCCGAGGCCGGGGAGGACGCCGGCGCGCTGCAGCCATCCCAGCCAGTCGCCGAAGTGCCAGGCCTCGACGGGGCGTCCGTCCCGCCAGTGGATCACGTGGCTGCCGGTCGCCTCGGTCTGCTGGCCGGTCGGCTCACCCGGGAGCACACCCCCCTCGCCCGAGAACGTTCCGGTGCAGCTCCATCGATGGGCGCTGCGATCCCCGTCGACGAGGTCCTCCTCCACCGTGATCGAGAATTGCGGGAAGGACCGGTGGAAGTCCGCCATGAACTGCTTCAGTCCCTCCCGGTCCATGTCCGGGAACCCCGCGAGGTGATAGACGACGTCCGCCGGGACGAGATCGTCCAGTTCGTCGACGTGCCCGTTCTCCCAGAGCTCGCCGAGCTGCCTCATCAACTTCGCCTGATCCGACATCGTCTCCTCCTCGCCATTCGGGGTCGCCCAGGGTGATGCTCCGCGAGATCAGCAACAAGAATCGCCACCCGAGAAGACCAAGATCGCTCGGATATGCGACTGCTCGTGGTCGGGCCACATCTCAGGGTCGCCGGGAGGTCGTTGCCGGCTTTGCGACGCTCGACCATGATCACCGGAACGACGAGCCCCTGGACGCCCAGACCTCAGGGGCTCGTCGAATCGGTGATCTTGGAGGAGGAGCCAGGGCCCTGTGCTCTCTCCGTGACCGTTGTGTCACTCTTCCGTGACGAGAGGCGGGGGAAGCCACCTCTCGATTCAAGGGGGGAACAGCTTCGTGATCTCAGCATCACGCGTGGGTCCGCTGGTGGTCGCCGTGGCTGCGAGCGCTCTGCTCGTCGTCGGCCCGGCCTCCGCACAGACCACGCCGCCGCCTGCAGGCTCCGCCGCGTGCGATCAGCTCGTCGACGCCGATGCGGGCGTCAAGGCCGCGAAGCCTGAAGATGTCGCTGCGGCGAAGAAGAAGGCCGAGGCAACGCTGTGCGGGCCGGCGGCCAGCGGTCCGACCACGACAACGACGACCGCATCGAGCGCGACGAAGTCGTCGGCCTCGAAGCCGCCGCCCCCGCCGGCGGGCAAGCCGGGGCAGGGCGGCCAGTCCGCGGGTGGGCGCCCGGCGAGCAATCCCGGTGGCAAGCCCCCGAACCGACCCGGCCGCCCTGCCGGCGATCGAGACTGCCCCGACTTCGCGACGCACGACCAGGCCCAGCAGTACTTCGAGTCGATCGGCGGGTCGAGCACGAACAACGCCGACCGGCTCGACGCGAACCACAACGGCATCGCGTGCGAGGACTTCTTCGACGACGGCGACAACCAGGACGCCGCCGTGCTCACGACGGGCGACGACGGTTCGGACGCCAAGACGTCC
>NZ_JBVPVA010001109.1:0-1112 GCF_055612215.1 Actinomycetospora sp.
CGGGGGCAAGGCGCCGTGGCCGGGGTTCGCCGAGGTCGACGTGGCCGGGCTGGCGACCGCGCTGGGCTGTCCGGCGCGGCGGGTCGGGACCCACGGCGAGCTGGTGGAGCTCCTCGACGAGGTCGTCCCCGGGCTCGCCGCCCGAGAGACCCCGCTGGTCGCCGTCTGCACGCTCCGCGCTCCCCAGGCCTGACCCCGCCCGGAGCCTCCCCCGCCGAGTGGACCCAGGCGGCTGCGGTGGGCGCCCCATGGGTCCACTCGGGCCGGGAGCCGGCCCGTCCGCCAGCCGAGTGGACCGTCATGGCTGCGGCGACACCCGGCGCGGCCCGACGGGCCGAGAGCCAGGCCGTGCCAGCGGCAGACAACCCTGCGGGTCCACTCGGTGCCCTCGGCTGGACGGAGGCCTTTCTCACGGGCGTGTGACAACGGAAAGTCGCGATCGGCGTCCGGCGTCATCGTCTCGTGAACCTCGTGGAACACGCCTTCCTGCCCGCTCGGGGCTGTGCCTGACTCGGTGGCGGATTGGTCGGACCACTCGACCTCTCGGACCACGCCCGGCCCGGCCGAAGCAGGGATCCCATGCGACTGCGACTCCCGAACGAGATCATCTCCTCCGTCCTCGCCGCGACCACCGCCTTCATTGGTGGCAACGCCCTCGACCTCCCGGTCTGGGGCATCTTCATCGGCTGGGCCGCGACCTTCCTCGCGGGCGGCCCGCACCGCGCGACGCTGGTGAAGCTGTGGCCGACGATGGCCGCCGGCTCGACGTTCGCGCTGGTCATCGTCCTGCTCGACTCCGCGCTGAAGCCGGCCTCCGGGCAGCTCGCCCAGGACGCCGTGCTGGCCGTGATCATCCTCGTCGTCAACACCGCGCTGATGTACGCAGGACGGACCCGGGTGCTCGCGCTGATCCCGGGCATGTTCCTCGGGTTCGCGTCCTACTTCGCGACGGTGTTCGGCGGGTTCGGCTTCGCGCCGGCGAACCCGTGGGCGGCGTGGGTGTCGGTGCTGGCGATGAACGCGCTCGGGCCGGTCTTCGCGCTCGTCGCCCATACGCTGGCCGCACGCCGGGACGACGACGCCGCCGACGAGGTCGCGGGGGCGTCGTCCAC
>NZ_JBVPVA010001122.1:0-10399 GCF_055612215.1 Actinomycetospora sp.
CCCGGGTCAGCGGGTCGGGCTCCGCGCGCACGGCGGCCGCGAGGTCACGCAGGTGCTCGTCCGCGAACCCGCGGGCGCCGGCCTTGAGCTGCTCCTGTTCCGGGCTCAACCCGAACGACACGGCCATGGCCTGCTCCTCGATGCGACGTCGGCTCGCCGAGGCCCTTGGTGGGCGCGGCGGCCGCGAGCCTCGTCGGGAAGCGGCGAGCAGGGAGGCGCAGCGCTCCAGGCGCAGCCGGCGCACGGTCGCGGCGAACGGCTCGTCGCCGCCGGCGAACAGGGCGTGCAGCGTGCGCGGGGAGATCGCGAACCGGCGGCAGACGGCGGCGACACTCAGGTCCCGGTCGCCGAGGTGGCGCTCGACGTGGGCGAGCACCGCGGCGCGGGTGACCCGATGGCGCTCGGCGGGGTCGCCGGAGTCGGTCCCCCCGACGGCGAGCGCACCGGCGACGGCCGCCGCGAAGGCCCCCGTGAGGTCCCGCGCCCCGGGCGTGTCCGCCTCCACGGGCCACAGCGCCTCCATCAGCGCGGTGACGGCGGCGCCCGGCCCCGTCGGGTCGACGGCCCGCCCGAGCGTGAGCCGGCGCCCATGCAGGACGTCGGCCAGGGCGGCGTGCGGGAGCCGGTAGGAGAGCATCTGCCACGGCTGGTCGAGGTGGAACCAGTAGGGCTGGGTGGTGTCGACGACGACGACCTGACCCGGCTCCACGACGACGGTGTCGGTGCCGACCGTGGTGATGCAGCGCCCCGCGAGCTGCAGGTTGACGAAGTAGAAGGCGCCGTCGGTCCGCGCGACGTCCCGCGGCCCGTGGTCGGTGCGCTGCGGGCGTGACCGCAGCCGGGCCCGGGTGAGCCGGTCGAGCGGCCGGGTCTCGACCTTGGCCGGGAAGCCCTCCTCGTCGAGGGTCCGGTGCGGGGTCAACGGCACGAACGCCTGGCAGATCACCTCGTGCCAGTAGCCGAACTGCTCGCGAGGTGGGAGCGCGGTGATGTCCCAGACGCCCACGTCACCACCTCCCGCCGCTGCCACGGCAGTCCACCGCATCGAGATGACGACGGTGTCACGAGGTGCGGGTCCGTTCGGCGGCGCGAGCGGGTAGCCGGGGGGATGACCGACATCGCCCCGCACGGCCTGCACCACGTCACCGCCATCGCGTCGGACCCGCAGCGCAACGTGGACTTCTACACGGGCGTCCTCGGCCTCCGACTGGTCAAGACCACCGTCAACTTCGACGACCCCGGCACCTACCACCTCTACTACGGCGACGAGGCCGGCCGGCCGTCGACGATCCTGTCGTTCTTCCCCTGGCGCGACGTCGACCGCGGCCGCCAGGGCACCGGACTGACCACCGCGACGGCGTTCAGCATCCCGCCCGAGTCCCTGGGGTGGTGGCAGAACCACCTCGCCGAGCACGGGGCCGACGTCGTCGACCCGCCCCGTGACCGCGACGCGGCCGGGCAGGCGGAGGAGGTCCTGACCTTCCGCGACCCCGACGGGCTGGTGATCGACCTCGTCGCCTCACCCGGCGACTCCCGCTCCGGGTGGGACGGCGTCGCCGCGATCCCGGCCGAGCACGCCGTGCGCGGGCTCCACTCGGTCACCCTGACCGAGCGCGAGCTCGACCCGACCGCCTCGATGCTCACCGGGCTGCTCGGCATGCACGCCGAGGGGGGCGACGACCGCGCCCGCTTCGACATGGGGGACGCCCCGGGCGCGGTCCTCGACGTCACCGCGACCACCGGCGCGCCCGAGGGCCTGCAGGCGGGCGGGACCGTCCACCACGTCGCGTTCCGCGCTCCCGACGGCCAGACCCAGGAGCGCTGGCGTCAGCAGCTCGTCGACGCCGGGTTGGAGGTCACCCCGATCCTCGACCGGCAGTACTTCACCTCCATCTACTTCCGCGAACCGGGCGGGGTGCTCTTCGAGATCGCCACCGACCGGCCGGGCTTCGACGTCGACGAGCCCCTGCTCGAGCTCGGGCGCCACCTCAAGCTCCCGCCGTGGCTCGAGCCGACCCGCGAGCAGATCGAGGCATCGCTGCCGCCGCTGCGCGCCGGCGACGACGTGGTGCAGGGCACCGCCTGAGGCGGGTCCACCCGACCGTCCCGACTGCTCCGTTTGACTGTGATCACGACGTCGCTACGGTCGCGCGATGGCGACGAGGGGGCAGGGGTTGCCGCTGCGCGGCACGACGGCGTTGATCACCGGGGCGGCCGGTCTGATGGGCGGGCACCTGGCGGAGGTGTTCATCGGGCGCGGGGCGAACGTGGTGCTCGCCGACGTGTCCGGGGACGCGGTGCGGGAGCGTGCCGAGAGCCTGGCCGGCCGCGGGGTCCGGGTGGAGGCCCTCGAGTGCGACCTCGGCGACGCCGACGAGGTCGAGTCGCTCGTGGAGCGGGCGGGCGAGCTGCTGGCCCCGGTCGACGTCCTGGTCAACAACGCCTACATCGAGGCGACGTCGCGTTTCGACTCGCTCTCCCGGGAGGAGCTCGACGCCCAGCTGGCGGTGAACATCGGGGCTCCGCTGCGCCTGGCGCGGACCGCCCTGCTCGGCATGCGGGAGCGAGGCCGCGGCCACATCGTCAACATGGCGTCGCTGACCGGGAAGCTGGCGTTCGCGTACAAGGCGCACTACTCGGTGTCGAAGGCCGGGCTGATCGCGTTCTCCCACGCCCTGGACCGCGAGCTCGCCGACGACCCGATCGGCGTCACCGTCATCTGCCCGGCGCTGATCCTCGAGGGCGGCGTGTCGGAGAAGGCGACCGAGGCCGGGGTCGACATGCCCCGCCTCATGGCGACGTGCCACCCGCGGCAGGTCGCCGAGGCCGCGGCCGACGGCGTCGAGCAGGGGCGGACGGAGATCGTGGTCAGCAACCGTCCGACGGGTCTCCTGGCCGGGCTGCAGGCAGCGGCGCCGTCGGTGGCCTGGCGGGTCCTGCAGGCCACCGGTAACGCGCAGTACTGGGCGCAGCTCGCGCGCTCCCGCGATCGCGGCTGAGCCCTCGGGACGTCACGACGTGGCGGTGCCGTCGACCCACGGGTCGATGTCGGTCAGGAACGGCGAGGCCCCGTCGTCGGCCTGCGCGGTGGTGACGAAGCGGCGCAGAGCCTCGCGCGTGGCGCCCGAGGTGATCGTCGCCAGGCTGGCCGCGGACTCGCGCGCCAGGGCCTGGGCCGGCGGGAACAGGGCGTACTCGCTGAAGATGCGCTTCTGGGCGGCCACGGTGTCCCGGTTGCGCCGGGCGTAGCGCTCGGCGAGGCCGCGCACCGTCCGGAGCAGGTCCTCCCCGGGCACCACCTGGTTCAGCAACCCGCGCTCGAGGGCTTCCGCGGGGTCGAGCAGGCGGCCCTCGAGCATCATCTCCATCGCCCGCGCGGGGCCGAGGAGCTGCGCCAGGCGCTGACCACCGACCGAGGTGGTGAGCCCGATGAGGAACTCGGGCAGGCCCAGCACGACGTCGGTGTCCGCCGCGACGCGCACGTCGAACGACAGCACCAGTTCCAGGCCACCGCCGCCGCACGGGCCGCCGATCGCCGCGAGGTACACCGCGCCGGAGCGCTGGATCCGCAGGACGACGTCGGCGAAGCGCCGCATCGTCTCCAGTCCCTCGGCGGGCAGCGCCCCGGCGACCCGGTCCCCACCCGGCACCCGCGCCAGCGCCTGCGCCGCGCGCACCCCGGCCCGCGTCGCCACCTCCGGCACGGAGCGCCCGACCCGGTCCGCGCCGGCCAGCAGCTCCTCGACGTCGAAGTGGGTGATGAACGAGCCCGGGCCGCCGGTGAGGATCACCGCGCCGACCGACCCGTCGTCGTCCACCGCCGCCGTGAGCCGGTCGAGGTCGGCCAGCAGCCGGCCGGTCATGTAGTGGTGCGGCGGGTCGACGAACGACGCGGTCAGGGTGCGGTCGTCCTGCTCGAGCGTCAGGGTCTCGAGGCCGAGGTGCCGGGCGGGGGTCACGGGATCTCCGATCGGGGGAGCGTGGGGGCGTCAGGAACGGGTGTCGACGGTGCCGGTGAGGTAGGGCTTGTCCCGCTCCTCGTCGAACAGGGCGTACGGCCGGGGCTCACCGTCCGTCGCGACGGCGAGCACGACGCGGGCGGGCAGGAGCAGCGGGCGCTCGAAGGACCCGGTGATGGTGAAGCGGGGCGGCAGGCGGTCGGCCAGGCCGGCCAGCGCCCGCGCCTTGGTCCACATGCCGTGCGCCGGCATCGACCGGAAGCCGAACACCTTGGCCAGCAGCGGGTGCAGGTGGTGCGGGTTGCGGTCGCCGGACATCCCGGCATAGCGCGGGCTCACCGAGGCGTCCACGCCGAACCGCTCGACCTCCTCCCACCGGGGCTCGGGAGACGTGTCGTCGGACCCTCCCGAGCTGCCCCGGCCCGCCGAGCCGGAGCGTCCCGCGCCGCCCTGCCGGTGCAGATAGGTGCTCGACTGGTGCCACACGAGCTCGTCGGCGACGCGGACCTCGGAGACGATGTCGAACTGCACCCCCTTGTCGTGGGGGCGCAGGTCCTCGGCGTGCACGAGCACCGTCAGCCGCTCGCCGGGGTCCACTTCGCGGTACTGGGTCAGGGTGTTGCGGACGTGGACGAGCCCGCTCAGCGGCAGCGGGAACGACCGGTCGGTCATCAGCTCCAGCGAGAGCGGGAACGACAGCACGTGCGAGTACGTCGCCGGCACCGGGCCGCCGTCGGCGAACCCGCAGACGCGGCGGTACGCGGCGAGGTGCCCGGCGTCCGGCACGACGTCCTCGAGGCGGAGCGCCACGTCGGGGAGCTGGTCGTGGCGCCCCAGCAGACCCGCCCGCCGCAGCAGGCCGTAACCGACGACCCGCACGTACACCGGCCGCAGATCCGGTGACCGCTCGTATGTCCGCACGTTCATCCGACGCCCCCCGACGACGACACGGCAGCTCTGCCCATGGCTCCCGTTACCCGATCACCCCGCGCGCCTCACGCTCCCGGGCCGACGCTCCGGGGTTCGCGGCGGCCCGCGCCGTGCCGGTCGAGCTCGGCGCGCAGGTCACGCCACGGGGACCGGTCGGGCAGCGCCTCGCCGAGCGCCTGGGCCCGCCGGGCGATCTCGGTGTCGTCGTCCTCGAGCAGGGCCTCGAAGCGCTCGTCGAGCACCCAGGACGCGTCGGTGGTCGTGTGCGCCGCGACGGCGTCGAGGAACACGTCGAGGGCGCGGGCCCGCTCCGCCAGCTGCTCGCCGGGCATCGAGATCCAGTCGAGCTCACCGGTCCACAGCTCCTGGCGCACCCCCGGGGGCTCGACGTCGAGCACGGTTCCGAAGGGCTCGGGGTGGTCCCCGGCCTGCGGGTGCACGTCGGCGACCTCGTGGGCCAGGCGCAGGACGTTGTCGTCGGTCAGCGAGGCCCCGACGATCAGCAGGTGCCGGGTGAGCATCATCGACTCCAGCACCGAGGCCATCGGCCGGGCCATCGTCTCGTGCCGGACGAAGTCCCGGCGGGCCAGCACGATGCTCTCCGGGTGCCCGACGTCGCCGTTGAGCTTGAGCAGCCAGGGCCGCCCCCCGTAGGGGCGCTGCCACGGCATCACCACCGGCGCGGCGTCCGCCGCCTCGGCGGCGAGCTCGTAGCACCGGTCGTAGTTGGTGGTGACGGTCTGGGTGCACCCCAGCTCGGCGAGCAGCGCGTGCCCGAGGGCGTGCTGGGACGCCGTCGAGTGCTCGGCGACGATGTGCCCGAACCGGTCATCGAGCCGACGGCGCAGCAGCTCGCCCTGGTCCAGCGGGTGCAGGCCGGCGAACGAGTCGTCGGAGAGCTCCGGACAGGCCTCCAGGCAGGCGTGCAGCAGCTGCGGCCAGCTCGGCAGGCCGGCCGGGATGCTGACCCCCGCCCCGAAGAAGAGCGCCAGCTCGCCGTCACGGGCGCGGGCGGCCATCGACTCCGCGCGAGCCAGCAGTCCGTCGTCGAGCGGCCACCGGCCCCGCTCGCGGCGCAGGCTCTGCACCGCCCCGTGCACCGCGGCGTCGGGGGTCACGAAGGCGATGTCGACGTCGCCCGCACCGACCACCTCGTCGGCGACGTCGAGCAGGCCCCGGATCACCGCGCCGCGGTCGTCGCCGAAGCCGCCGGCCCCGATGCCGACCACCGGGAGCACGACCAGCGGCAGTAGGCGCTGCGGGACGGGGCGCACCGTCGCGGCGATCTCGGTGAGTACCTCGCGAACCCCGTCGAGCAGCCAGTCCAGGCGCGCCCCGGACGGGCGGGACACGTCGAGGAACCACACCTTCTCGCCGCCGCGCCCGTGGCGGACCCCGTCGCGACCCCAGCCGGTGGGCCGCCACCGCTCGGCGTCGTCCCCGACGACCGCCCGCCACGTCTCGGAGAAGCCGAACTCCGGGCCGGTGGGCACGACGGCCGCCTCGTGGCGCAGCAGCTCGATCCGGCCGTGGACGGCGAAGACGTGCCCGCCGCGACGGGTGTCGGGGGACAGCACAGGACGCACCTCCCTCGTCGTCGGGGTCGTGGCGAGCCGGGATGCCCGTTCGGCGCCTGCCGGAGACCCGTGCCCGACCGCGTCGGGAGGCGAGATCGGCCCGACCGACACCCGCTGTACACATCGACCGCGGACTCGTACGCTCAACTACGCATTGTTGCCCTGCACTAGCTGCGACCGAGCGTCGGTCCGACGCGACCTCGCGCGCATGCGGTGCCCGAGCCCCCGGTACCGGTTCCGAACACAGGGTGTTCCACGCGGGACCCGACCGGCTGGGGATGGTGCACGGTGGCGATCGAGGACGTCGGAGTACGGCGCGGGGACGGGGACACGGGTGCGGAACCCGGGGACCCGACACCGCGCGGCGAGCCGGGGGCACCTGCGCGTCCGCGCTGGTGGGGTCGTCGTCGTCGCCTGCTGATCTCCGTCTTCCTCGTGGTCACCGTGGGGGCCGTCCTCGTCCAGAACATGCCCAGCTCGGTCATCAAGAACGGTCTGATGGTCCCGGCCCAGCCGTACCTCAACGTGACCGGGCTGGACCAGAGTTGGTCGATCTTCTCCCCGAACCCGCGTCCACGGACCGTGTACGTGCTCGCGCGCGTCGAACGCTCCGACGGCTCGGTCGCCGTGCACTCGATCCCGACCGGCATCGGGCTGTCGGAGTACTGGGGCTACCGATGGCAGAAGTACGAGGAGTCGCTGTCGGATCCCGTCAGGGGCCGCCCGCTGTGGCGACCGTATGCCGCGTGGGTGGTCGAGCAGGACCAACGAGAGGGCGGGCACCCCGTCGAGGTGACGCTGGTGCGGCGGGTATCGGACAACCTGCCGCCCGGCGTGCAGCCCGACGCCCTCCCGTTCGTCGACGAGGACTTCTACATCGCGCCGGTGCTCGCCCGATGAGGGCCACCGCGGCTCTGATCCGGGACCGGTGGAACACGTTCTGGTTCCGACCCGAGCCCACGTCCACCATCGCCGTCGTCCGGATCGCGTTCGGCTTCGTGGCCACGCTCTGGGTGCTGTCGCAGGCCTCCACCCTCGCGACGTTCTACGGATCGGCCGGTGTGCTGCCGGTGCCACCGACCCCCGAGTTCGGGGGCTGGACACTGCTCGGTCTCTCGGATGCCACGCCGGTCCTCGTCGCCCTCTGGGTCGCCACATTGATCGGGGCGGTCGGCGTCATGATCGGGTTTCGCACCCGGCTCGCCACCGTCCTGCTCTTCATCGGGGTCATCTCGTTCCAGCGCCGTGATCCCGAAATCCTCAACGCCGGCGACTACCTGCTGCGCAATCTCTCGTTCTACTTCCTGTTCGCGCCTGCCGGCGCGGCCCTGTCCGTCGATCGGTGGCGTCGTGCGCGCGACCATTTCTGGGACTTCCCGTTGCGGCCGCCCTGGGCTCTGCGGCTGATCCAGATACAGCTCAGCGTGGTCTACTTCTCGACCCTGTGGGAAAAGCTCCAGGGCGACCTCTGGCGTGGCGGGTCCGCAGTCTCCTATGCCTTGCGTGTCGGCGACATCCATCGATTCCCCACGCCGAGTTTCCTCACCGACTCGGTCGTCCTGACCGAACTCATGACCTTCAGCACCCTGCTGCTCGAGTTGAGCCTCGCGGTCCTCATCTGGCACCGGGTCCTCCGGCCCTGGGTGCTCGCCGCGGGTGTGTTGCTCCACCTGTCGATCGGCTTCTCGATCATGGTCGGGTTCTTCACCATGCTGATGCTCACGACCTACCTGGCGTTCGTGCCACCCGACACCGCGCGCAACCTCCTTCTGTCCGCGCGTCAGGAGTGGCGACGACGTCGGACGACGGCGCGGCGAGGGAGCGCGCCGGGCAGGCTCGAGTAGTGCGGCTGGGCCCGGACCCCCGAGCCTGCCTCGTCGTCTGCGTGGATTGATCCAGGCCGACGCGAGTGCGCCGAGCGGGAGCGCGGCGGCCAGGTCGCGTCGACAGCGTTGGGGAAACCCCGCAGGCCGTCGCAGCACACGATCAGCACGTCGCGAACCCTGTTGCGTGGCTCGGCGCAGACCCCGGGCCAGAACTCCGCACCGAGACCCCTCGTCGAGGCCGTCCGTGCGCCGCGAACCCTTCGGCCCTGGACGCCGCCCGCCGGATCACGGGGGATCGACAGCGGCCGTCGCCGACCTCCCGGTGAATCCGTGGGGGTAGTTCGACGACCCCGTCCGGCGGGGTCGCCCTTCGCGCAGTCCAGGTGCTCGGTCAGCTCGGTCAGCTCGGTCGACAGGGCCGCGCTTCGAGCAGCGACCGCACCAGCTCGGGCAGGAACCCGCCCACGCCGGTCAACGCCAGCTCCGCAACCGCGGCCCGCTCCATCACCGAATCCAGCAGCCCGGCCTCGGGCATGTCGTTCGAGGCCGGCCGAGCCGGATCGACGTCGTCCTGTCGATCACCGGCCAGGCTCATCTGTGTACTCCGTCCTCGTCAGAGACGGCCTCGTACACAGGTCATCTGCTAGGCCTCGGACCCGGGGTCGACCACACCGTCCTGGTGCCGCAGCGTCCGCGCAGCCAGAACGGCCCCGACCTCTCCAGGAGAGGTCGGGGCCGTTCGGCTCCCACGTGCTGCCTACGGCAGCAGGGGCTGCCACACGATCACGGCCGGAGCGAGAAGCTCCTTCAGGCTCGGAGTCTTCGACTCCTTCGTGGTCGGTGCCTTGGGCTCCTTCGTGCTGGGTGCCTTCGGCTCGACCGTGGTCGGTGCCTTCGGCTCCTTCGTGCTGGGTGCCTTCGTGGCCGGTGCCTCAGCGGCCGGCGCCTTCGTGCTCGGTGCCTTGGTGCTGGGCTCCTTCGTAGCCGGTGCCTCAGTGGCCGGCGCCTTCGTGGTCGGCGCCTTGGTGCTGGGCTCCTTGGTGGTCGGCGCCTTCGGCTCGGTGGTGACCGGTGCCTTGGGCAGGATCGAGGTCGGTGCCGTGGGATCGGTGGTGGCCGGTGCCTTGGGCGAGGTGGGCACGATCGCCCGGTCCGTCAACGGACCGTTCGTGCCCGGGGCCAGCAGGTTCGGTCCAGTACCAATACTCGGCGTCTGGTCCCCGAGGTCGACGGTGTTCGCACCCGTGCCCGGGTACGTGATGACGTCGAACCCGGCGCTTCCGGTCAGGGTGTTGTTGCCGTTCCCAGTGGCATCGATCGTGTCGTTGCCCGGCCCGCCGGTGACGGTGTTGTTGCCGTCGCCGGTCACGGTGATGGTGTCGTCGTACGACGATCCGGTGATGGTGTCGTTCCCGCCGCCACCGGTGATCGTCTTGCCCCCACCGGCGTTGGTGCAGTCGATGGTGTCGTTAGCGGAGGTTCCGGTCACCGTCGTGGCGGTCTGAGTCACTCCGATGCTGACGACGCAGTCGCCGCCTCCGGTCCCGGTGGTTCCGGTGGTTCCGGTGCTGCCGGTGCTGCCGGTGCTGCCGGTGCTGCCAGTGCTGCCAGTGCTGCCGGTGGTGCCCGAGGTCGTTCCGGAAGTGGTCCCGGTGGTGCCTGTAGTCGTTCCGGAAGTGGTGCCCGAGGTCGTGCCTGAGGTCGTCCCGGAAGTGGTCCCGGTCGTGCCTGAGGTGGTCCCGGTGGAGCCGGTGGTGCCCGAGGTGGTCCCGGTGGAGCCGGTGGTGCCTGAGGTCGTTCCGGAAGTGGTCCCGGTGGTGCCTGAGGTGGTTCCGGTGGAGCCGGTGGTGCCCGAGGTCGTTCCCGAAGTGGTCCCGCCGCCGGTGCTGCCCGAGGTGGTCCCGGTCGTGCCGGTGGTGCCCGAGGTGGTCCCGGTCGTGCCGGAGGTGGTGCCGGTCGTGCTGCCGCCGCCGCCGTTGCCGGTGGTGCCGGTGGTGGTTCCGCCGCCGCCGTTGCCGGTGGTGCCGGTGGTGGTTCCGCCGCCGCCGTTGCCGGTGGTGCCGGTGGTGGTTCCGCCGCCGCCGTTGCCGGTGGTGCCGGTCGTGCT
>NZ_JBVPVA010001170.1:0-2617 GCF_055612215.1 Actinomycetospora sp.
TGGAAACGGTAGAACTCCCGCTGGTCGGTGGGCATCTCGGCGTGGTTCTCCCACGCCTCGGGGATCATCATCATCACCGCGTGCGGCAGCGACCGGCCGCCCAGCGAGAGCAGCTCGAGCACCTCGTCGAAGCTCGCCGAGTCCGAGACCGCCTCGGGGCACACCGGCATCGCGCGCTGGAGGTCGCCGGGGAAGAGGTCGGTGCCGAGCAGCGCCTCGCGCACCCGTACCGGACGATGGCGCACAACGGCGAGATCAACACGATCCGCGGCAACCGCAACCGCATGCGGGCCCGCGAGGCGCTGCTCGGCACCGACCTCTTCCCCGGCGACCTCCAGCGCGCGATGCCGGTCTGTCCCGAGGAGGTCTCGGACTCGGCGAGCTTCGACGAGGTGCTCGAGCTGCTCTCGCTCGGCGGCCGGTCGCTGCCGCACGCGGTGATGATGATGATCCCCGAGGCGTGGGAGAACCACGCCGAGATGCCGGCCGACCAGCGGGACTTCTACCGGTTCCACGCCAGCCTCATGGAGCCGTGGGACGGGCCGGCGGCGGTGGTCTTCACCGACGGCACCGTCATGGGCGCGACCCTGGACCGCAACGGCCTGCGGCCCGCGCGCTGGTGGCAGCTCGCCGACGACCGCGTGGTGCTCGCCAGCGAGTCCGGCGTCCTCGACGTGCCCGCGGAGGACATCGTCGCCAAGGGGCGGCTGCGGCCGGGCCGGATGTTCCTCGTGGACACGCGGGCAGGGGCGAGCCGAGCGACGGGGGAGGGCACGAGCGCCGGGATCGTCGACGACGACGCCTTCAAGTCCGAGCTCGCCGCCGCCGAGCCCTACGGCGAGTGGCTCCACGCCGGGCTGGTGCACCTCGAGGACCTGCCCGACCGCGAGCACGTGGTGCACACCCACGAGTCGGTCGTCCGCCGCCAGCAGACCTTCGGCTACACCGAGGAGGAGCTGCGGATCATGCTGGCGCCGATGGCGACCACCGGCGCCGAGCCGCTGGGGTCCATGGGCACCGACACCCCCACCGCGGCGCTCTCCCGGCGCTCGCGGCTGCTCTACGACTACTTCGTGCAGCTGTTCGCGCAGGTCACCAACCCGCCGCTGGACTCCATCCGCGAGGCGCTGGTCACCAGCATGTCGCGCCCGATCGGGGCCGAGCAGAACCTGTTCCACCCCGGGCCGGCGTCGTGCCGGCAGGTGATCATGCCCGACCCGGTCATCGACAACGACGAGCTCGCCAAGATCATCCACATCAACGACGACGGCGACATGCCCGGCTTCGCGGCCAAGGTGATCTCCGGGCTCTACGAGGTCGACGGCGGCGAGGCCGCGCTGCGCGAGGCCCTCGAGCGGGTGCGGCGCGAGGCGAGCGAGGCCATCGCCGACGGCAGGCGCGTCCTGGTCCTCTCCGACCGCGACTCCGACCGCCGGCACGCCCCGATCCCGTCGCTGCTGCTGGTCTCGGCCGTGCACCACCACCTGGTCGCGACCCGCGAGCGGACCCAGATCGCGCTGATCGTCGAGTCCGGCGACGCCCGCGAGGTCCACCACATGGCGTTGCTGCTCTCCTTCGGGGCCGCGGCGATCAACCCCTACCTCGCGTTCGAGTCGATCGAGGACATGATCACCTCGGGGCAGCTCGAGGACCTCGAGGTCGACCAGGCGATCCGCAACTACGTCCGGGCCGCGGTCAAGGGCGTGCTCAAGGTGATGTCGAAGATGGGCATCTCGACGGTGTCCGGGTACACCGCCGCCCAGGTCTTCGAGGCGGTCGGGCTCTCCCAGGAGTTCGTCGACGAGTACTTCACCGGGACGGCCTCGAAGCTCGGGGGCGGCGGCCTCGACGTCGTCGCCGAGGAGGCGGCCATCCGGCACCGGACCGCCTATCCCCAGAACCCGACCGAGCGGGCGCACCGCGGCCTCGACGTGGGCGGTGAGTACGCCTACCGCCGCGAGGGCGAGCAGCACCTGTTCACGCCCGAGACCGTCTTCCTGCTCCAGCACGCCACGCGCACCAAGCAGCGCGACGTGTTCCGCCGCTACACCGCCGAGTGCGACCGCATCGCGGCCGAGGGCGGGCAGCTGCGCGGGCTGCTGCGCTTCCGCTACGAGGACCGCGAGCCGATCGACATCGACGAGGTCGAGCCGGCCAGCGAGATCGTCAAGCGGTTCGCCACCGGCGCGATGAGCTACGGCTCGATCTCCGCCGAGGCCCACACCGACCTCGCGATCGCGATGAACAACATCGGCGGGCGCTCCAACACCGGCGAGGGCGGCGAGGACCCGGTCCGGCTCTACGACCCGTCCAAGCGCTCGGCGATCAAGCAGGTCGCCTCCGGACGGTTCGGGGTGACCAGCGAGTACCTGGTCAACGCCGAGGACCTGCAGATCAAGATGGCGCAGGGCGCGAAGCCCGGCGAGGGCGGGCAGCTCGCGGGCAAGAAGGTCTACCCGTGGATCGCGGAGGTCCGCTACTCCACGCCGGGCGTCGGGCTCATCTCGCCGCCGCCGCACCACGACATCTACTCCATCGAGGACCTCAAGCAGCTCATCCACGACCTCAAGAACGCCAACGACCGGGCCCGGATCCACGTCAAGCTGGTCAGCTCGGT
>NZ_JBVPVA010001057.1:0-7259 GCF_055612215.1 Actinomycetospora sp.
GCGCTGGCGTTCGGGCTCGGTGGCCGCGACGCCGCCAAGGACCTCATCGACTCGGGCTACCGCCGCGCCCAGGAGCAGTCCGACCAGGTCCGCGCCGACCTGCAGACCGGGCAGGCCCGCGGTCAGGCCGACGCCCAGCGCGCCGCGCAGTACGCCCAGCAGCAGGACCCGGCGACGACGGGCGGCGCGCACTACGCCGGCCCCGCCGAGCCGACCGTGCAGATGACGCCGCAGGACGGCCGTCACTGAGTCACGTGCACGACGCACGACCGGAAGGCCGGCGGTCCCCGATCGGATCCGCCGGCCTTCCTACGTCCGGGCCGCGATGGGGTGCAGCCGGTCGATCGCGAGGTCGAGCGCGGCCTCCAGGTGTCGACTCTCGCCGGTGGACCGCAGTACCTGGACACCGCCCTGGATCCCCGCGATGAGGCCGGCCGCGTGCTGCCCCGCGTCGAGGTCGCCGTCGACCAGCCCGTCGGCCTGCATGGACTCGATCCCTCGTCGGACGTGGTCCTCCCACTGCGCCAGCAGGGTGGAGACCACCTCGGCCGCGCCCGGCGTCGTCCGGACCTGGCCCAGCAGCGACGCGAGTGGGCAGTGCGCCCCCTGGGCGCGGTACCGGGCGACGACGGCGTCGCGCCACCGCCGCCACGCCGCCCACGAGGTCAGTGCCCCGAGGTGGGGCTGCTGGTCGTCCAGGACGCGGTCCGCCTCGTAGCGGGCGACCGCGAGCAACAGCTCCTCCTTCCCGCCCGGGAAGTAGTGGAAGAGCTGCCCCTTGCTGGTTCCCGTGATCGCCCGGACGTCGTCGAGGGTGAGCGTGCCGGGATCGGTGCTGCGCAGGTGGGTGGCCGCGCCCTCGACGATGCGCTGCTGCGTCGCCCGTCCCTTCGCGGTGATCGTCACGGGCGCAGTCTAGCGTGCGTTCTGGACTTGCCGGTCCAAAATCTACTCCTTACCGTCGCGCTCGTGACTCCACGACTCGAGGGGCGGAGCGCCCTCGTCACCGGCTCCACCAGCAACATCGGCCGCGCGATCGCCGTCGCCCTGGCCGCCGACGGCGCTCACGTCCTGGTCTCCGGGCGTGACGAGCTCCGTGGCACCGCGACCGTCTCGGAGATCCGCGGGGCCGGCGGCACGGCCGACTTCGTCCCCGCCGACCTCGACGGCACCGCCGCGGCGAGCCACGCCCTCGCGCGCGCCGCCCTCGACGTCACCGGACACCTGGACGTCCTGGTGAACAACGCGGGCATCTATCCGGCGGCCACCACGCCGAGCACCGACGACGACCTCGCCGACCGCATCTGGGCGGTGAACGTGAAGGCGCCGTTCTTCCTGACGCAGGCCGTCGTCCCGTCGATGATCGACCGCGGGTCCGGGGTGGTGGTGAACCTCGGTTCGTGGGGCGCGCGGCTGGGGCTGCCGGTCGGCTCGCTCTACGCCGCGACCAAGGGCGCACTGGAGACGCTGACCCGGGCGTGGGCCGCCGAGTTCGGGCCGGGCGGGGTCCGGGTGAACGCCGTCTCACCGGGCGTCATCCGTCCTCCGGACCTGGACCCGTCGGTCGAGTTCCGCGGCGAGGGTCTGATGGTCGGGACCCCGGCGGGGCGGGCCGGGGACCCCGCCGCGGTCGCGGACGCCGTCGTGTACCTCGCCTCCGACGCGGCCCGCTTCACGCACGGCACGGTGCTCGACGTGGACGGTGGGCGCACCGGCGTGGCGGTGTCGGCGGTCGGCGCGATCTGACCCCGGCACCCAGCGCACGCCGGCCCCGTCCCGCGGCGGGGACGGGGCGCGGTGCCCGGGACGACCGGCGGTCAGTCCTGGACGGTGCCGGTGAAGTCGACCGTCGAGCCGTCGACGGAGTTGGCCGTGACGAGCACGTGGTGCACGCCCGACTCGTCGGTGCCGAGACACGTGGTGGTGGCGCCCACCCGCGCCGGCAGGTCCTGCGTGCAGGTCACCGTCGCGCCGAACTGCGCGGTCAGCTTCTCGCCGACCGTCGCGGCGGGCACGCTCGCCGACGCCCCGAGGAACGCGAGCGCGGCGACCACGACCGCGGCGAGCAGCGCCGCCACCGACAGCACGATCGTGATCACCAGTGCGGTCCGGCGCCGTCGCGGCGGCCCCGCGACTCCCGGGACCCGGGGATCGCCCTGGCCGCCGTCGAACGGGGCGCCGGTGGTGGGGATGGTCGGGAGGGACATGGCGGGCTCCTTCGTGTCCGGGTGACGTCGTGCTCGGCGTCGACCTGGTGAAGAGTGCTCCGCGTTTCCGGGCTGGTCTGCGCCCGCCGCGACGGTCGCTGTGTCACCGCCGCGACAGTTCCCGCCCGGCTCCGTTTGCCGCCCTCGGACGGCGCGGGCACGGTGCCCGGATGACCCACCCCTCCGGCGACGCCGAGCGCGCCGACGCCGTCGTCGTCGGCGCCGGGCACAACGGGCTCGTCGCGGCCAACCTGCTCGCCGACGCCGGCTGGCGGGTGCACGTGCTCGACGCCGGCGCCTGGCCCGGCGGCGCGACCCGCAGCGCCGAGCTCGCCGCCCCGGGCTGGCGCACCGACCTCGGCAGCGCGTTCTACCCGCTCGGCGCCGCCTCCCCGGTGCTGCGCGGTCTGGGGCTCGACGCCCACGGCCTGCGCTGGCGCCACGCCCCGCAGCCGCTCGCGCACGTCCTGCCCGACGACCGCGCCGCCGTGATCTCCCGCGACCTCGACACCACGGTCGCGTCGGTCGAGCGCTTCGCGCCGGGCGACGGGGCCGCGTGGCGCCGCCTCGCCGAGCAGTGGCAGGAGCTGCGCGAGCCGCTGGTCGGCGCGCTGCTCGCGCCGTTCCCGCCGGTCCGCGGGGCCGCCCGCCTGGTCCGGACGACCGGCACCCCGGACCTGTTGCGCCTCATCCGTCGCCTCGTGCTCCCGGTCCTGCGCTTCGGGCAGGAGGAGTTCGACGGCGAGGGCGCGCGGGCGCTGGTGGCGGGCAACGCCATGCACGCCGACGTGCCGCCCACCGGCGCGGGCAGCACCGCCTTCGGGTGGCTGCTCGCCATGCTCGCCCAGGACGTCGGGTTCCCCGTCCCCGAGGGCGGGTCGGGGGCGCTGAGCGACGCGCTCGTCGCCCGCCTCCGGGCCCGCGGCGGGCGGGTCGACAGCGACCGGCCGGTGGCCCGGGTGCTCGTCGAGGGCGGGCGCGCCGTCGGGGTCGTGGACACGGCCGGCGGGACGGTGCGCGCCGACCACGCCGTCCTCGCCGACGTCGCCGCCCCGATCCTCTACCGCGAGCTGCTCGGCGAGGAGCACCTCCCGTGGCGGATGCGCGCCGACCTCGCCCGCTGCCAGTGGGACCACGCCGTGCACAAGGTCGACGGGGCGCTCTCCGCACCCGTCCCGGGGACCGCGCCGGAGGCCCACGGCGCGGGCGCGGTCCACGTCGGCGCCGACACCCGCGGCCTCGTCGACCTCGGTGCCGACCTCGCCGCCGGCCGTGTCCCGGCCACCCCGTTCCTGATCATGGGGCAGTTGACGACCGCCGACCCGTCGCGCTCGCCCCGGGGCACCGAGTCGCTGTGGAGCTACACCCGCGTCCCGCACGACGCGCTGACCGACCCCGACGAGGTCGCCACGCACGTCGACCGCATGGAGGCCGTCGTCGAGCGGCACGCCCCGGGGTTCCGCGACCTCGTCGTCGGCCGCGCGGTCGCCGACCCGGACACCCTGCAGCGCCAGGACCCGAGCCTCGTCCGTGGCGCCCTGATGGGCGGCACCGCGAACCTGCACCAGCAGCTCGTCCTGCGTCCGACCCCCGGGCTCGGGCGCCCCGACACCCCGATCGACCGGCTCTTCCTGGCCGGGGCGTCCGCCCACCCCGGCGGCGCGGTGCACGGCGGCCCCGGGGCGGCCGCCGCCCGGGCCGCCCGGGCCCGCGCCGGACGGCTCGGCGCGGCCTACGCGGCGCTGGTGCGCGCCGGGCACCGCGCCGTGCACGGGCGCCCCGAACAGGTCCCCGACCCCGACGGCACCGTCCTGGAGTAGCGGCCCGTTTCCCGCCGGGTCCGCGCGGGAAGCACGAGCCATGCCCCAGCGACGTGGTGGTCGTCTCCGGCGGTCCGTGTCCACGGCCGTCGAGGTGGCGGTCTGGACCGTCGTCCTCGTCGCCGTCTGGGTCGCGACGCTGACCGCGGTCGGCGGGCTCGAGCTCGTCGTCGCCGTGCTGGTCGCCGTCCCGCTCGCGGTCCTCGCGACGGCCACCCGCCGCGTGCTCGACGCCCCCGCCGAGCTGCCGTCCGGCTGGTGGCGCTGGGCGCTGCGCCTGCCCGGCGCCGTCGTGGCCGACACCGCGCGGCTCGCCGTCGCCACGGTGCGGGCGATCGCGACGCGGACCCCGCTCGGGTGCGAGCGCACCCTGCCGCTCCCCCACCCGCCCACGACGGGCCCCGACGGCCGCGCGAGCCTCGGGGCGGTCACCATCTCCGCGACCCCGGCGTCCTACGTCGCCGACGTGGAGGACGGCACGCTCGTGGTGCACGCCCTCACCGACGACCCCTCGGCGCTCGAGCGGGCGGTCGCGCGGTGAACCCCTTCCTGCTGCTCGCCGGGGTGCTGCTCGTGGTGCTCGCCGGACCGGGCCTGCTGCTCGTCGCCCGGGGGACCGCCACCTCGCGGCTCGCCGGGCTGCAGCTCGCCTCGGCGGTGACCGTGCTGCTGCTCACCGTGCTCTCCGTCGTGATGGGCCAGCCCAGCCTGCTGATCGTCCCGCTGGTCGCCGTGCTGCTCTCCTTCGCCGGCACCCTCGTCTTCACCCGGCTCCTGCGGGGCCACCGGTGAGCGCGCCGTCCGGGCCGCTCGGTGTCGTCGTCTGGGTGCTCTGCGCGGTCAGTGCCCTGGCCGTGCTCGGGGCCGCCGCCGGGGCGCTGCTCCTGCGGACCGTCGCCGAGCGCCTGCACCTCGTGACCCTGGTGACCTCGGTGGCCGGACCCGCGACCGGCCTGGCGTGCGCACTCACGCTGGGGGTCTCGACGGGGACGGTCGCCGTCGTCGTCGTGGTCGCGCTGCTGGCGGCCACGGCCCCGGTGCTGCAGACCGGGATCGCCCGCGTGGAGCGGGAGGGCCCGGCGGAATGACCGTCCTGCTCGTCGTCGCCCTGATCGCCGTCGCCGTCGCCGGCACGGTGGTCGCCCTGACCCACGACCCGGAACGCCAGGCCGTGACGCTGTCGGTCTTCGGGCTGCTGCTCGGCACCGTCTTCGTGCTCGCGGCCGCACCCGACGTCGCGCTCTCGCAGATCGCCGTCGGGACCGCCCTCGTGCCGCTGCTGGTGCTGCTGACGGTCCGCACGGTGCGACGCCGCTCCGGGCGCCCCGAGCGCACGGACGCCCCCGAGCGCTCGGATCGGCCGGCCCGATGAGCCCGCGCGCCCGCCTGGTCGTGTTCCTGCTCGGCGCCCTCGGGATGGGCCTGCTCTGGGCGGTGGCGACCCACGGCCTGCCCGCGGTCGGCACCGACGTGCACCCCTACCGGGACGCCGCCGTCGCCGCGTCGGCCGCCCACGCCACCGCGAACGTCGTCGCCGCGGTGAACTTCGACCAGCGCGCCTTCGACACCCTGGGCGAGGAGACGATCCTGCTCGCGTCCGTGGCCGCGGTGGCCACCCTGCTGCGCCCGGCCGACGACGAACGGGTCGCCGAGCCCGCCCCGCCGATGACGGTGCTGCCCGCGACCCGTCTCGCCGGGTGGGCGCTGCTCCCGGTGACGCTGCTCGTGGGCGGCGACATCGTGCTGCACGGTCACCTCACCCCGGGCGGGGGCTTCCAGGGCGGCGTGGTCCTCGCGACGGCGATCCACCTGCTCTACCTCGCCGGGAGCTTCCCGACGCTGCAGTGGCTGCGGCCGACCCGGTGGGCCCCGCTGCTGGAACCGGCCGGCAGCGGGCTGTTCGTGGTCACCGGCGCGGCGGGCCTCCTGACCGGGGCCGGGTTCCTCGCCAACATCCTCCCGGTCGGCGTGCTCGGCGCCCCGCTCTCCTCGGGCACCGTCTTGGCGCTCAACGTCGTCGCCGGCGTCGGGGTGGGGGCCGCGGTGGTGTCGCTGCTCGGCCAGTTCCTGCGCCAGGAGCTCGTCGTCTCCTCCGGGGAGGCGTCGTGACCCTCACCGTCGTCGCCTGGGCGGTCGCCGGGTGGCTGGTCCTTGTCGGCGCGCTCGGCATCGTCCGCAGTCGCGACCTCGTCCACACCGTCGTCGCGCTCTCGGTCGCGCAGTCCGGGACCTACGTGCTGCTCATCGCCGCCGGGTTCCAGCGCGACGCGACCGTCCCGATCCTCGGCGCGGGCGGCGCCGGGTCGAGCCCGGTGGTCGACCCGGTGGTGCAGGCGATGGTGCTCACCGACGTCGTCGTCTCGGCCACGGTGACCGCGCTGCTGCTCGCCCTGACCGTCCAGATCGCCAAGCGCCACGGCACGGTCGACCCCGACCAGCTGCGCGAGCTGCGCGGATGAGCACCGTGAGCACCGTCGACGTCGTCGCGCCGCTGGCGGTCACCGGGCCGGTGCTCCTCGCCTGCGTGCTGCTCCTGCTCGGACGCTGGACGCCGCGGGTGGTCACCGACACCGTGGCGCTGCTCGGCGCACTCGCGCTGGCCGCCGCCGGCGGGCTGCTGCTCGAGGCCACCACGACGCACGACGCGGTGACGTGGCTGGGCGGCTGGGCGCCGCCCCCGGGCGCGCACCCGGTCGGCATCGCCCTCGTCGTGGATCCCGCTGCAGCCGGGCTCGTCGTCCTGATCGGCGTGCTCGCTGCGGGGGCGCTGCTCTACAGCTGGCGCTACTTCGACGACGTCGAGGCGCGTTTCCACGCCCTCGTGCTGCTCTTCTGCGCCGGCATGACCGGCTTCGTGCTCGCCGGCGACCTCTTCACCATGCTCGTGTTCTTCGAGCTCATGGGCGCGGTCGCCTACGCGCTGGCGGCCTACAAGATCGAGGAGGCGCGCTCGCTGCAGGGCGGGCTGACGTTCGGGGTGGTGAACTCGCTGGGCGCCTACCTCGCGCTCTGCGGCATCGGTGTGCTCTACGCCCGCACCGGGCAGCTCGGCCTCGCCCCCGTCGGCGACGCACTGGCGGCCGGCCCACCTGACGGCCCGGCCGTGGTGGGCGTGGTCCTCGTCGTGGTCGGGTGGCTGGTCAAGGCGGCCGCGGTGCCGTTCCACTTCTGGCTCGCCGACGCCCACGCCGTCGCCCCGACCCCGGTGTGCGTGCTGTTCTCCGGGGTCATG
>NZ_JBVPVA010001189.1:0-5065 GCF_055612215.1 Actinomycetospora sp.
TGGGGGATGATGGGGACGTGACATCCGCCGACGCTCCAGGACAGCCGCCCGCTCCACCGCGGCCCCGCGTCCCGCTGCTGGTGGGGATCGCCGGTCTCGTCCTCGCCGCGGACGTCGTGACCAAGGTCCTGGCCGTCGCCCGGCTGGAGGACCAGGGTCCGGTCGAGCTGCTCGGGGGTGCGGTCTACCTGGTGCTCGTGCGCAATCCCGGCGCGGCGTTCTCGCTGGCCACCGGCCTGACCTGGGTGCTGACCCTGGTCGCGATCGCCGTCGTGGTCGGGATCGTGCGGTTCGCGCGCCGCCTGCGCTCGCCCGGCTGGGCGATCGCGCTGGGCCTGGTCCTCGGCGGGGCGCTGGGCAACCTCGCGGACCGCTTCTTCCGTGCGCCCGGCCCGCTCGAGGGCCACGTCGTCGACTTCGTCTCCGTCGGGTGGTGGCCGGTGTTCAACGCGGCCGACTCGGCGATCTGCTGCGGCGGTGCGCTGCTGGTCGTGCTCGCGCTCGCGGGCGTCGAGATCGACGGCCGCCGCGAGGGCCGCGTCGTGGACACCCCCGATACCGGAGGCACCCGATGAGCCAGCGGACGCTGCCCGTGCCCGACGGTCTCGACGGGATGCGCCTCGACGCGGGCCTCTCCCGCATGCTCGGGCTCTCCCGGACGGTGGTGGCCACGCTCGCCGAGGACGGCGCGGTGCGCCTCGACGGGTCCCCGGCCGCCAAGTCCGACCGGCTCGTCGCCGGCACCTGGCTCGAGGTCGACCTGCCCGACCCGGACGTCGGCGAGCGCGTCGTCACCGCCGAGGCGGTCGAGGGCCTCGTCGTGCTCCACGAGGACGACGAGATCGTCGTGGTCGACAAGCCCGTGGGCGTCGCCGTGCACCCGAGCCCCGGCTGGGGCGGGCCCACGGTCGTCGCCGGGCTCGCCGCGCTCGGCATCTCGATCGCCACCAGCGGCGCCGCCGAGCGCCAGGGCATCGTCCACCGCCTCGACGCGGGCACCACCGGCGTCATGGTCGTCGCGAAGTCCGAGCGGGCGTACTCCGTGCTCAAGGACGCCTTCCGCGAGCGCACCGTGTCCAAGACCTACCTCGCCGTGGTGCAAGGCCATCCCGACCCGAGCGACGGCACGATCGACGCCCCGATCGACCGCCACCCCAAGCACGACTGGCGCTTCGCGGTGATGACCGACGGCAAGCCCTCGGTCACCCACTACCGCACGTTGGAGGCCTTCCCGGCCGCCTCGCTGCTCGAGGTCGAGCTCGAGACGGGGCGCACCCACCAGATCCGGGTGCACTTCTCCGCGCTGCGCCACCCCTGCGTCGGCGACACCGCCTACGGCGCGGACCCGACGCTGTCCCGGCGGCTCGGCCTGGACCGTCAGTGGCTGCACGCCCACCGGCTCGGCTTCCACCACCCCGCCGACGGCCGGTGGGTCGAGTTCACCAGCGAACCGCCGCCCGACCTGGCCCACGCCCTCGACGTCCTGCGGGCGGCGGTCTGATCCCCGACGACCCCGAGCCCCCGCTGCGGTGGCCGCGGTACGCGATCGCGGCGGCCGTCCTGCTCGTCGTCGTGCTCGTCACGGCGTGGGCCGCGGGCACCCAGCTCTCCCCGCCCGCGCCGGACGCCGGGTCCACCGACGCGGTCCGGCTCGGGCCGGCGGCGGGGGAGGACGTGGCCGGCTACCTCGCGCGGACGGTGGACCTCCCGGCCCCGGCGGACCGGACCCCCCGGCTCGCCCTCGTCCAGTTCGACGCCGCCCTCACCCCCGACGCGGCGGCCACGGCACTGACCCGGACGACGCTCCTGGCGGCCGTCGTGCGCGTCCCGTTCCCCCGGGTCCAGACCGCGCTGCGCGAGGTCGACGCGCCGCCCGCGCCGCCGCCCGCCGCGCTGCGCGCCGCGCTCACGACCGCCGGGGGTGAGGCCGCGGCCGACGCCGCGGCGGCCGCGTCGGCCGGCGCCTCCCCCTCCCAGGCCGACACCCGGCGGATCGCGGTCGCGCGGGCCGAGGCGGCGGCCCTCGGACGGCCCGGCTGCGCGTGCCTGGTCGGGGCGGTCGTGCGCGTCGAGCTGGCCGCCCTCCCGGTGGTCCGGGCCGCGCCCGGCGTCCGCGCCGTGCAGGTCGCGCCCCCCGGCACGAGCCGCGCCCGGCTCGCGGTGTCACCGCTGCTCCCCGAGCAGGGGCCGGGGCGTCCCGACGGGCCGGTCGTGGGCCCGGTGCCCGACGACGGACCGGTGCCGCCGGCGTGAGGCGTCACACGACGTGACGTGCACGGCACCGTTCGGACACCACCGCGCGGGCGTGACGGAGGACCATGTCGGGTATGCGACCGGCAATCACGCGTGGTCGTACTCGATCGATTCCGGACCGGACGGGCCGGCGGACGCGACGATGAGGGGAGCGGGCGGATGAGTGCCGTGGCAGCCGCAGGGGCGGAGACGGACACCCGTCCCCACGTCGTCGTCGTGGGAGCGGGCTTCGCCGGTCTGTCCGCGGTGCGGACGCTGCGCAAGGCGCCGGTCCGGGTCACCCTGATCGACCGGCACAGCTACAGCACGTTCCAGCCGTTGCTCTACCAGGTCGCGACCGGGGCGCTGAACCCCGGCGACATCACCTACGGCGCGCGCTCCTTCGTGGCCAGCGTGACCCGCAAGGGCAAGACCTGGGCGACCTTCCGCAAGGGCGTCGTCACCGAGATCGACCCCGAGGCGAAGGTCCTGACCCTCGACGTCGGCCCGTCGATCACCTACGACTACCTGATCCTGTCCAACGGCGTGACCACGAACTACTTCGGGGTGCCCGGGGCCAAGGAGAACGCCTACCCGATCTACACGCGCGCCGAGGCCCTGTCGGTGCGCGACCGGATGATGGGCTACCTCGACCACATCTCGGCGACCAAGGAGGCGGACGGCGCCTCGGTGGTCGTCGTCGGCGGCGGCGCCACCGGCGTCGAGATGGCCGGCACCCTCGCGGAACTGCGCAACGCGATGCTCCCGACGCGCTACCCCGAGCTGGACCCCGACCACGTCAAGGTCATCCTGCTCGAGATGACCGACAAGGTCCTCGCGCCGTTCGCCCCGAAGCTGCGCACGTACGCCGCCGAGCAGCTGCGCGCGCGGGGCGTCGAGCTGCGCCTCGGTGCCGCCGTCGCCGAGGTCAAGCCCGACCGGGTGGTCCTCACGGACGGCTCCGAGCTGCCGGCCCAGATGACGATCTGGGCGACCGGCGTGGCCGCGCACGACGTCGTCAAGAAGTGGGGCCTCACCCAGGGCCGCGGCGGGCGCATCGTCGTCGGGCGCGATCTGCGCGTGCCCGAGTACCCGGACATCTTCGTCGCGGGCGACACCGGGATCATCGACGGCGACCCGCTGCCGCAGCTCGCCCAGCCGGCGATCCAGACCGGTGCGCGGGCGGGCGACAACCTGCTCGCGGTGCTCGAGGGGCGGGCACCCAAGCAGTTCAAGTACTTCGACAAGGGCACGATGGCCACGATCGGCCGTCGCTCCGCGGTCGCCGAGATCGCGCACGGACCCAAGCTCACCGGCACCCTGGCCTGGCTGACCTGGATGTTCGTGCACGTCCTGGCGCTGCTGGGCAACCGCAACCGCATCATGGTGTCGCTCGCGCTGATGTTCCGCTACCTCGGTCAGCGGCGCAGCGTCCTCGTCGTCGGCGACTGAGCCCGGGCGCCGGTGGCCGGCGCCACCCCGGCGAGCAGGACCGCGACCCCGCCTCGCCGCGAGACCGTCGGTGAGGCGTGGCAGGCTACGGCCCGGAAGGATCAGGCGCCGCCCACGATCAGCTCGTAGAACGTCTGGAGTAACGCAATGGCCTCGCCCGTCAACGTCGTCGTCACCGGAGCCGCTGGACAGATCGGCTACGCGCTGCTCTTCCGCATCGCCTCCGGGCACCTGCTGGGGGAGGACACCCCGGTCCGGCTGCGGCTGCTCGAGATCCCACAGGCCGTCAAGGCCGCCGAGGGCACGGCCCTCGAGCTCGAGGACGGCGCGTTCGAGCTCCTCGACGGCGTCGACGTGTTCGACGACGCCACCAAGGCCTTCGAGGGCGCCAACGTCGGCCTGCTGGTCGGTGCCCGCCCCCGCACCAAGGGCATGGAGCGCGCCGACCTCCTCGAGGCCAACGGCGGCATCTTCAAGCCGCAGGGCGAGGCCCTCAACGGCGCGGCGGACGACGTCAAGGTCCTCGTCGTCGGCAACCCGGCCAACACCAACGCGCTCATCGCGGCGTCCAACTCGGACGTGCCGAAGGACCGCTTCACGGCCATGACCCGCCTGGACCACAACCGCGCGCTGGCCCAGCTGGCCAACAAGTTCGGCGTGCGGGTCGGCCAGATCTCGCGCATGACGATCTGGGGCAACCACTCGGCGTCGCAGTACCCGGACGTCACGAACGTCCTCATCGACGGCAAGCCGATCGCCGACCAGGTGGACCAGACCTGGCTGGCCGACGAGTTCATCCCCCGGGTGGCCAAGCGGGGCGCCGAGATCATCGACGTGCGCGGCGCCTCCTCGGCGGCGTCCGCGGCCGCGGCCGCCATCGACCACGTCCACACCTGGGTCAACGGCACCCGCGAGGGCGACTGGACCTCGGCCGCGATCGTGTCCGACGGCTCCTACGGCGTGCCCGAGGGCCTGGTCTCGTCCTTCCCGGTGACCGCCTCGAACGGGAAGTGGGAGATCGTGCAGGGCCTGGAGATCTCCGACTTCTCCCGCGAGCGGATCGACGCCTCGGTCGCCGAGCTGGGCGAGGAGCGCGAGGCCGTGAAGAAGCTCGGGTTGGTCTAGGTGCGCTGCGCGCTCGTGAGCACTTCCGGGTGCTATAACCCCCGAAAGTGCTCACGAGCCGGAGGCACCCCATGAGCGAACCGGTGCGCGTCGTCCGGCAGGACGACCTGGTCGACGGCGACCCCACCCCCGGGATGCATCGTCAGGTGGCGTTCGAGGCGCCGTCGTTGTGGGCGGGCCTGGTGCACACCGATCCCGGGGCCACCTCTGGGTGGCACCACCACGGTGACCACGAGACGAGCCTGTACGTCGTCGC
>NZ_JBVPVA010000114.1:0-1695 GCF_055612215.1 Actinomycetospora sp.
CTACGCCGACGCCTCGCCGATGATCTGTTCCTCGCCGAGGACCTCCGCGCCCACGCCCGCGGCTGGAGCGTGGAACCGATCAACAGCGGGACCGGTCGCCGCTACCGCGACCCCCGTTTCGACTTCCTCCACGAGTGCGCCGCCTGCCGCGGCGCCGGCTTCCTCGGCATCGACGCCTGCGTGTCCTGCGCCGGCCGCGGCGTCGTCGACACCCGCCGCACGACCACGCCCACCGCGAGCGCCGTCGAACGAGCACCGCACGCCGAAGGCCCGGTCCGCGTCGTCGCCGAGCGCCTCGACCGCCGCGTCGCCCTCCCTCCCGACCAGGAGGAGGACCGATGAGCCTCGACGACCCCGAGGACCTGCTCGGTGCGATCGACCGGGCGATCCGACCCGTCCGACGCCCGAACCCGCTGCTCGTCGTCTACCGCTGGCGCTACGAGATCGCACTAGTCGTCGCCGCCTACTTCGCAGCACCCGCCATCGCCGGCCTCACGACCCCGATCAAAGTCGGCCTCACCGCCCTCCTGCTCCTGCCACTCGCCGTTCCCCCGGTCCGCCGGTTCGTGTGGCGGCGGCTCCGGGCGATCGTGCTCCAGCACCGCCTGCGCACCGCCTTCGTACGGGCCCGGGTCCACAGCAACGCCGGCCGGATCCCGGCACTGATCTGGACGAGCCCGCGCAGCCACGCCGACCGCGTGCTGCTCTTCCTGCCGGCCGGCCTGACCGGGCGGCTGCTCGCGACCGAGGCGGACCGGATCGCGGTCGCCTGCGACGGGACGCATGCCGAGGTCCTGCCGTTCCGGGCGCACCGCGTCCTGGTCTGGCTGGTCGTCGTGCGCGCGTGAGGCGTCACATCGACGCGAGCATCGTCTCCAGCTTCGCCGTCGTCTCCGCCAGTTCGGCGGACGGCACCGACGCGGGCACCAGCCCGGCGCCCGCGTAGATCCGGGCGGACGGGCCGCACACCTCGCCGCACCGCAGGGCGACGACCCACTCGCCGTCGCCGGACGCGTCGGTCCAGCCGACCATCCCGGTGTAGAAGGACCGGTCGAAGGGCTCGAGCTCGGTGATCGCGCGTGCGGCCGCGGCGCGGGGCACGCCGTTGACGGCGGGCGTGGGGTGCAGCGCCCGGGCGAGCTCCAGGGCCGAGAGCCGGGAGCGGCCCCGGATCCGCGTCGAGAGGTGCCACATGGCATCGGTGCGGATGAGCGAGGGCTCGGCGGGGACGTCGAGGTCGTCGCAGACCCCGCCCAGCGCCGCGGAGACGTCGGTGACGACCAGCGCGTGCTCGTGGCGGTCCTTCGCCGACGCGAGCAGGGCCTCGCCCGTGGCCTCGTCGTCGGCCGGGTCGCTGCGCCGCGGGGCCGAGCCGGCGAGCGGGTTCGCGATCACCTCGCCGTCGCGGCGGGAGATCAGCAGCTCGGGGCTCGCACCGAGCAGCGTGCGCGGCGGCCCGCCGTCGGCGGCCGGGAGGTCCACGGCGAAGACGTAGCCGGACGGGTCGCGCGCGGCGAGGCCGGTGAGCATCGCGGCCTGGTCGATGGGGGCGTCCGCCTCGAGGTCGAGGACGCGGGCGAGCACGACCTTCTCCAGCTCGCCGAGCGACATCCGGCGCAGGGCGTCGGCGACCATCGCCTCGTAGCCGGCCGGCTCGGGCACCGACCGCGCACCCCAGCGCGGGCCGGGGCCCCC
>NZ_JBVPVA010000186.1:0-2405 GCF_055612215.1 Actinomycetospora sp.
GGTAGCGACGCGCCGCCCCCACCGGGCCACGCCCCCCACGGGAGCGAGACCGCCGCGTCGCTACCGTTCCTGACCATGGCCGTCGTCGAGGACACCCCCGCGCGCGTCGCGGAGGGTCCCTCCGAACCGGACGGACCGGCCCGGCCCGGCCGGTGGAGCGTCCGCTCGGGCTGGTTCCTCGCCGCGCTCGCGGCGCTGACCGTGGTGCTCGGCGTCGCGATCCCGTTCGCCCCGGTCAACGCGGACGACCCCGTCGTCACCTGGCCGAAGGCCGGCCAGCCCGCCACGTCGACCAGCATCCCCCTGTCGCCCTACCGGCCGATGTCGATCAGCGCGGACGTGCCGTGCGCGGCCCTGCGCGGCGGCGGGGACGCCCTGCGCACCGAGCCGATCTCCGCGGGCACGCCCGGACGCGGCCTCACGGTGTCGAGCTCCGGCGGGCGGGTCACCGTGACCAGTGACGGCGCCACCCTCGTCGACGAGGTCCTCCCGCTCACGGCGTGCACCTACCGCGTCGTCGCAGACGGCTCGACGACGACGCTCTCGCGCGACGGCCAGGTGCTCGTCTCGATCCCCGCGCTGGCCCCGCAGGTCGCCGAGCTCGCGACCGAGGCGCCGGGGACCCCCGGCCTCACCGCCACGATCCACCCCGACGACCGCTACTCCTCCGTGCCGAGCGCGTTGAAGCTGACGCTGCTGATCCTGCACGCGATCGCGCTCGCGGCGACGCTCGTGCTCGCCTGGCGTCGCTGGCGCGGCACCCCGCAACCCGGCGCGCGGCCCCGGCCGACCCTCGCCGACGCGGCCGTCGTCGTCGTCAGCGCTGCGTGGGTCGTCCTCTCGCCGTTGCAGAACGACGACTCGTGGTACCTGCTCATGGCCCGCAACGCGACGCCGACGGGCTTCATCGGCAACCAGATCTACATGTTCGACACGACGGAGAACCCCTTCGTCGGCAGCCAGTACCTCATGGCGGTCTGGGGGCACCTCGGGAACCTGCTCGGCATGCCCGGGTGGGGCCTGCTGTGGATGCGGGTCCTGCCGCTGCTGCTCGGCCTGCTCACCTGGTTCCTGCTGCGCGCGCTGCTCGCGACGGCCCTCGGGCGCATCTCCCGCCGCGCGTGGGTGCCGTGGACGCTGCTCGGCGCGCACCTCGCGTGGTTCCTGCCCTACGGGATGGCGCTGCGGCCCGAGGTGTTCATCGTCCCGCTGTTCGCCGCGGTGATGCTGCTCTGCGAGGTCGCGCGGCGGCGCGAGGCGGTCGGCCCCTTGATCCCGGCGACGGCTGCCGCGGCGCTCGCCGTCACGGTCTCGCCGGGCGGCCTGGTCGCGGCCGCCCCCGTCGTCGTCCTCCTGCCGTGGCTCTACCGCTGGTTGACGACGGCGAGCTGGCGGACGCGGCTCGGCGTCGTCGGCGCGGTGATCGCGGCCGGGACGATCGCGATCCCGATCGCGTTCGGCGACGCCACCCTCGGCGACGTCCTCGAGGCCACCGACGTCCACTCCTGGTACTACGTGACGTTCCCCTGGTACGAGGAGTGGGCGCACTACCGGACGCTGATCGAGACCGGGACGTGGGGCCGGCGCGTGCCGGTGCTGCTGACGGTGGTGCTGCTGGTCGTCGTGTCCATCGGGTCGGGGCGGCGCGGGCCCATCGGCGGCCCGATCCGCGCGTACACGTTGTCGACGGCGGTGACGACGGCGGTCGCACTCGGCCTGCTCGCCCTCGGCCCGACGAAGTGGGTGAACCACTTCGGCGCGATCGCCGCGCCCGGGACGGTGCTGCTGACGCTCGCGATGCTGCAGACGCCGCTGCCGCGCCGGCCGGGCGCGCTCGTCACCGCGGCGAGCGTCGGCCTGCTGACCGGCGCGACGGTGCTCGGGTTCGCCGGGCCGAACACCTGGCACCCGTACTCCGACCGGGGCCAGCCGTTCGGCAAGCACCTCGACCCGGACCTGTCGATGCTCGACCTGGAACAGCTCGCCCCGCACATCGGCTCGCTCTACCTGCGCCAGTTCTGGTGGTGGGTCGGCCTCGCCGTCCTGGCCGGGCTGTTCGTGTGGTGGCGGCGACGCCGGCACCGCAGCACGTTCGGGGTGACCCCCGACCGCGCCGTGCTCGTGCCCTCGGTCGTCGCGCTCGCCGTGCTCATGATCGCGGTGATGGCCTACGCACCGATCGTGCAGGCGCCCGGCTGGACGTTGGCCAGCGCGCAGCTGCAGGCCCTGACCGGCAAGCCGTGCCAGCTGGAGAACTCGGTGACCGTCATGGCCACCGCGCCCCGCGACCTCGGCGCCCCGCTGACCGCGGAGACCCGCACCGGGGACTTCGCGCTCACCGCGGCGGGCAACGGCGCGGCCGACCCCGCACCGGTGCCCCCGCCCGGCCCGGCGCCCTCGGGAGC
>NZ_JBVPVA010000275.1:0-1511 GCF_055612215.1 Actinomycetospora sp.
CTCGTCCTCGCCTGGCTCCTCCACCGGGCCGGCGTCCCGTTCGTGCTGGTCGAGCGGCTGACGCAGGCCGAGGTCGGCACCCAGCCGAAGGCCGGCATCGTCGAGTACCGCACCGTGGAGCTGCTGCGCCGCGAGGGGATCGCCGACGGTCCCGACGCCCCGCTGACCTTCGACGCCGAGAACCGTCGCGTCGAGTTCCGCACCCCGACGACGCGCCACGTCTTCGACTACGCCGACCTCACCGGCGACCGCCCGCACTACGTCTTCCCGCAGCACCGACTCGTCGCCGAGCTCGCGGCCGACCTGGTCGCCCGCGACGCCCCGCTGTACTTCGCCCACCGCGTCGTGGAGCTCGACCCCGACGGACCGCGGGTCGTCGTGGAGGGCCCCGACGGCACGCGGACCGCGTACACGCCCGGCGCGGTCGTCGGCGCCGACGGCGCGGGCGGCCCCGTCGCCCGGGCGATCGCCGACCGCGTCGAGGTCCTCGACCGCCCCCTGGCCAGCCGCTGGCTCGTCGTCTCGGCGCGCACCGGACCGCTCGTCGGGCACACGATCTACGCCATCCACCCCCGCGGCTACGCCGCCCACCTGCGACGCGGGCCCGAGGAGACACGGTTCTACCTCGAGGTCCCCGACTCGGTCTCCGCCGCCGACCTCACCCACGACGAGATCCGCGAGGACCTGGCCGACCGGCTCGGCGAGCCCGGCGCGCTCGACGGGGTCACGTTCACGAGCGTCGACGACCTCGACCTGCGCACCCGCGTCACCGTCCCGATGCAGGCCGGCGGCACGTACCTCGTCGGTGACGCCGCCCACCTGATCACCCCGGCCGGCGGCAAGGGGATGAATCTCGCGGTCGCCGACGCCGTCGAGCTCGCGCACGGCCTGATCGAGGCGCACGGCGGCGACGAGGCCCGGCTCGCCGGCTACTCCGACACCCGCCTGCCCGTGATCACCGCGACCCAGGGCTTCTCCGACTGGTTCCTGCGCATCCTGTCCGCCTTCTCGGCCGACGCGCTGTCCGGCAGCGGATCGGCGGCCTTCGTGCACGGCATGCGCGAGGGCTGGGTCCGGCGCCTGCGCGACGATCCGCTCCTCGCCCGCTGGTTCGCCCACGCCTACGCGGGCGTCGATCCCACCCCTTGACGCCCGTCGTCGGAAAGGCCGAGGATCGTCTGCGGACGCTCGTCCGTCAGACGGACACCGCAGGGCGGATACCCGAGAGGATGGTCCATGGCCGGCCCACTCGACGGCGTACTGGTGGCCGACTTCTCCCGCATCCTGGCCGGCCCCTACGCGACGATGCTGCTGGCCGACCTGGGCGCCGAGGTCGTCAAGGTCGAGGGACGCGGCGGCGACGACACCCGCTCCTGGATGCCCCCGACGCGCGGTGAGACGTCGACGTACTACCTCGGGATCAACCGCGGGAAGCGCTCGATCGCGCTCGACCTGCGCGACCCCGACGACGTCGCGCTGGCGCGGGAGCTCGCCCGCCGCGCGGACGTCGT
>NZ_JBVPVA010000395.1:0-3952 GCF_055612215.1 Actinomycetospora sp.
CTCGAGGTCACCAAGGAGGGGCGCGGCATCGTCATGCGCGTGCCGCTCGAGGGTGGGGGCCGGCTCGTCGTGGAGATGACCGCCGACGAGGCGAGTGACCTCCGGGAGGCGCTCACCTCCGTCTCGCCCTGACCGGGTGACCGTCACGACGGGGCAGCGCTCGACCGGCGTCGAGGGCACGCCCTACGCGCAACCGTCCCTCCCCACACCGCTGGCCGACGTCGTCTGTGTCGATCCGGGCACTGACGCCGCCGGCGATGCGCTCGTGCTGCTGCGCCGCACCGCCGACGCCGCTGGCGAGCCCCTGCCCGTCGCGGACACGACGCCGAGCGGCTGGGTGGCCTCGCCCGGTGCGGTCGCCGCCCTGGCGCCCGTCGACGGCGTCGGGCGGTGGCTGGTGGGCGCGGGCGCCGGTTCGGGGTCGGACTGGCGCGCGGCCGGCGCGGCCACCGTGCGCGTGGTGTCCGGGCGGACCGACCCCGGCCCGCTGCACGGCGCGGGGGAGGGCTCCGCGGACGGGGAGGACGTCGTCGCGCGGGTGCTCGTGACGCTCGACGAGGGGCATCCCGGCCCGGACGACGACGCCGCGTGGACCGCGCTGGCGACCGGCCTGCTGCTCGGCTCCCACCGCTTCGGGGTCAAGTCCTCACCCCGCGCCGCGGCCCCGGTCGTCAGGGTCGCCGTGCCCGAGGAGGCCCGGCCGGCGGTCGAGCGGGCGCTGGTCCTCGCCCGCGCGACGGCGATCGCTCGCGACCTCGCCGACACCCCCTCCGGGGCGAAGTCGCCGGCCTGGTTCGCGGACCAGGCGACGGCCCTGCTGGGGACCGTCCCGGGCCTCGAGCTGGTCGTCCGGGACGAGGCATGGCTGGCCGAGCAGGGCTTCGGTGGGGTGCTCGCCGTCGGCGGCGGGTCCTCGCGCCCGCCGCGCTTCCTCGAGATCACGTGGTCCCCGGACGGTGCGTCGCGGCACGTCGTGCTCGTCGGCAAGGGCATCACGTTCGACACCGGGGGCATCTCGATCAAGCCGAACGCGGGCATGGCCGACATGCGCACCGACTGCTCGGGCGGCGCGGCCGTCGTCGGCGCCCTGGGGGCGATCGCCACGCTGGAGCTGCCCGTGCGGGTCACGGGGCTGGTCCCCCTCGCCGAGAACCACGTCTCCGGGTCGGCCTACCGGCCCGGCGACGTCGTGCGGCACTACGACGGCCGCACCTCCGAGGTCACGAACACCGACGCCGAGGGCCGGATGGTGCTCGCCGACGCCCTCGGCTGGGCCGTCGCGACCCTCGAGCCCGACGTGATGGTGGACGTGGCCACGCTCACCGGCGCGATGAAGGTGGCGCTCGGGGTGCGCACCGGGGGCCTGTTCGCCACCTCCGAGGACCTGGCGGGCCGTCTCGTCGAGGCCGGCGCCGCGTCCGGGGAGCCGTGGTGGCCGATGCCGCTGGCCGCCGCGCACGCCGCCGACGTCGACTCCACCATCGCCGACGTCCGCCAGGCACCCCCCGGGCCCGGGGGGATCGTCGCGGCCCTGTTCCTGCAGCGCTTCACCGGCGGGCTGCCCTGGGCGCACCTCGACATCGCCGGGCCCGCCCGCTGCGACTCGCCCCACGAGGAGGTCGCCAAGGGCGCGACCGGGTTCTCGGCCCGCACGCTGGTGGAGTTCGTCGCGGCGTTCTGAGCGAAGGGCACCATCAGTCTGCTGGAGGGGCCAGGGAGCCCCCTCGCCGGAACCCGAGCGCGCCGAGCCGTCAGGCCAGCAGTGACGCGCAGAGCAGCCCGTCGGACATCGGCAGCAGCAGCGGGGCGAGCCGCTCGTCGGCCCGCACCGCGCGCACCGTCTCCCGCAGCGCCGAGGAGATGGCCTCGCGGCGTGTCGTGTCGCTGACCCGGCCGGTCCACAGCACGTTGTCCAGCGCCACCACCCCGCCGGGGCGCAGCAGCCGCACCGCCTCCTCGAGGTAGCGCGGGTACTCGACGGTCAGCGCGTCGACGAGGACGAGGTCGTACCCGCCGTCGGACAGGCGCGGCAGCACGTCGAGGGCCCGTCCCGTGATCATCCGGACGCGCCCGGCGGGGAACCCCGCCTCCATGCACGCCCGGCGGGCCAGCCCCAGGTGGGAGACCTCGCAGTCGATGCTGGTCAGCACGCCCTCCCGCGGCATCCCGCGGAGCATGCTCACGGTGCCCAGCCCCGCCCCGGAGCCGATCTCGACGACGTGGCGGGCGCGCGTCGCGGACGCGAGGAACGTCAGGGCCGCGCAGGCCCCGGCGCCGATCGGGACGATCCCGTACTCGGCGGCCCGCTCCCGCGCGGCGGCGAGCACCTCGTCCTCGGGGGTGAAGCGCTCGGCCCGGGCCCGCAGCCGCTCGACGGCGTCCGCCTCGGCGGCCTCCTCGGGGTCGAGTGCGACGGTGACGGCGGCCTCGTCGTCGGCGCCCGGGGCGTCGTCCCCGCCCGCCGGGGCGTGGTCGACCGCGCGGGGCCCGACGCGGTCACGTCCGGCCGGGGCCTCCACGTCCGGTCCCCGGCGCCCGGGCGGTGCCGGTGGGCGCAGCGGCCCGGTGGGCACCCGCGGGTACACCGGGATGCGCGCGCCGTGGGTTCCCCGCGTCCCCGGGGGCCGGGCCGCACCGCGGCGGCGGCCGGCCAGGCCCGGGGCGCCCGGTGAGGAACCCGCGCCCGTGGCGTCATCACCGGTCATCGGGAGCGTCCGGTCGGTGGAGGGCCGCGACGATGCCGCCGACTCGGACGGCCGGCCCGCGCTGCGCGCGCTGCCGGCGGGCGAGGACGCGGGCGAGGACGCAGGGGACGAGGTGGGCGTGGAGTCGACGACGCGCAGGGCGGCGCGCGCCCCACGTTCGCCGTCGCCCCGGGCCCGGCGACCCCCGTCCTCCGTCACGCGGGCCAGGCTAGATCGGGATCCGGGCACAGGAGCCCACGCCGCGCCGATCCGGATCCTCAGCCCCCTCTCAGACGACCCTCACCCGGGTGTCATCCCGGCCGGCGACAGTGGTGCCATGACCGAGACGCTCGCTGCGCGCCCCGTCGACCCGGACGCCGGTGCGGCCGGGACGCGTGCGGGCTTCACCGACGCCGCCGAGGGCTGGACGCCGCCGTCGTGGGACGACGTGGTGCGCGAGCACGCCGACCGCGTGTATCGCCTGGCGTACCGGCTGACCGGCGACGCGCACGACGCCGAGGACCTCACCCAGGAGACCTTCATCCGGGTCTTCCGCTCGCTCGCGGCCTACCAGCCCGGCACCTTCGAGGGCTGGCTGCACCGCATCACGACGAACCTGTTCCTCGACATGGTCCGCCGGCGCGGCCGGCTCCGGATGGAGGGTCTGCCCGAGGACACCGACCGGCTCCCCGGGGGCGGCCCCGACCCCGAGCAGGTCTTCTCCGAGGCCCACCTCGACCCGGACCTGCAGGGCGCGCTCGACGAGCTCGCGCCCGAGTTCCGGGCCGCCGTCGTGCTCTGTGACGTGGAAGGTCTGTCCTACGAGGAGATCGCGGCCACGCTGGATGTCAAACTGGGGACCGTGCGCAGCCGCATCCACCGGGGACGTCAGGCGCTCCGCAGCGCGTTGGAGCGCCGCCGCGCCGAGCGTGCGGCCGAGGAGGGGGCCGGCGGGCACACGCCGGTGACCCTGGGCACCGGGTCCGCGCCGTGATCGGCCGGTCGCACCACGGCCCCTGGTCCCGCTGGATCGGCGCCGTCTCCGAGGCGATCCCCGCCGGGCACCTCTCGCTCGACGCGGTCGTCGCCCACGTCGACGGCGAGCTCCCCCCGGGCCCGGCGGGCCGCGCCGCCGCCCACGTGGACCGCTGCCCGGCCTGTGCGGGCGAGGTGATGGCCCAGCGCCAGGCCCGCCGCCGCCTGCGCGGCGCCGACGCCCCGGGCGTGCCGGACTCGCTGCTGTGCTCGCTGCGGGCGATCCCCGACGT
>NZ_JBVPVA010000523.1:0-2095 GCF_055612215.1 Actinomycetospora sp.
CCTCTCCGACCGGCTCGGCCGACGCCGACTGTTCTTCATCACGCTGGCGATCTACTTCGGCGGCAGCGCCCTCACCGCCCTCACGATCGGCTCCGGAGCCCTGTCGCTGACGTTCCTCTACGCGACCCGGTTCATCGCCGGCGCCGGCATCGGCGGCGAGTACGCGGCGATCAACTCGGCCATCGACGAGCTGATCCCCGCCCGCTACCGGGGCCAGACCGACATCGCCGTCAACGGCACGTACTGGGCGGGCGCCGCGATCGCCGCCGCCATCCAGTACCCGCTGCTCTCGGGCGCGATCAGCCCCAACCTCGACTGGCGGATCGCGTTCCTCATCGGTCCGGTGCTGGCCATCGTGATCGTCGTCCTCCGCCGGGCGGTGCCGGAGAGCCCCCGCTGGCTGATCATGCACGGCCGGGGCGACGAGGCCGAGCGGTCGATCGAGTACATCGAGCGCGAGGTCGCCGCGACGGGCCGGGAGGTCGATCCGGTCGACGAGACCCGGGCGCTGGAGATCACGCCCACGCCGCAGACCGGGTACATCGCGCTGCTGCGGGTGCTCTTCCGGACCTATCCGGGCCGTTCCACCCTCGGCGCCGTCCTGATGATCACCCAGTCGTTCCTCTACAACGCGATCTTCTTCTCCTACGCGATCGTGCTGGCGAACTTCTACCTGGGCCCCGACGCGGACACCTCGATCTACTACATCCCGTTCGCGATCGGGAACTTCCTCGGCCCCATCCTGCTCGGCCGGTTCTTCGACACGCTCGGCCGCCGGAAGATGATCGCCGGCACGTACATCCTCGCCGGGGTGCTCCTGGTCATCAGCGCGTTCCTGTTCCGGGCCGGCGTGCTCAACGCGGTGACGCAGACGATCGCCTGGTGCGTGATCTTCTTCTTCGCCTCGGCCGGGGCGAGCGCCGCGTACCTGACGGTGTCGGAGATCTTCCCGATGGAGGTCCGCGCGAAGGCGATCGCGGTGTTCTTCGCGATCGCGCAGGTCTTCGGCTCGGTGGCGCCCCTGGTCTACGCCGCGATGATCGGCCCGAAGACCGCCCCGAGCGAGACGGGCCTCTTCTACGCCTACATCCTCGGCGCCGTGATCATGATCATCGGCGGCGTGGTCGCGGCGGTCCTGGGTATCGACGCCGAACGCAAGTCCCTCGAGGACGTCGCCATCCCGCTGTCGGTGGTGCGGGCGACCGGCGTGAGCGGCGGCGGGCCGTAGGTGCCGGAGGCTCGTGAGCACTTGTCCGTGTCATAGGGCGGATTAGTGCTCACGGGGCCGGAGGCCACCTCCTCGGACGGCGGACCCGGGTCCGGCGGGGCAGCATCACCGTGTGACCAGCCTCGCCGGGCCCGACCAGCCCGTCCCGCCCGGGTGGCGGATCCACCAGCACGTCCAGCGGTTCGTCACGCCGGCCCCGCGCGACCGCGTGTGGGCGTGGCTGGTCGACCCGGCGACCTTCACCGACACCCAGATCCCGCCGTGGCGCGTGGAGTTCCTCGGCGGCGGGTTCGACGAGGGCGTCGTCACCACCCACCACGGACCGGGTCTGCACCTGCCCGGGGTCCTCGCCGAGATCCGCGACGGCGAGTACCGCGACCTGCAGTACCTCTACGGCGCCTGGGCCGTCTCGTTCCGGCTGCTGCGCCCGACGCGCCTGCAGATCACCGTCGTCGACGCGCCGGGCGGGACCGAGGTCGAGGTGCGGATCGACGCGCACGTCCACCCGCGGACGCTGCGACTGTGGGCGCTCTCCCAGCGGCTGTTCTGGCGCCGCTTCGAGACGTGGACGGGCCGGGCCGTCACCGCCTGAGGCCGCGTCAGGTCTGCTCGGTGCCGATCGCGAGCTTGGCCAGCATGTCCCGGGCCTTCTCGGCGTTGCGGGGCTGGACGAGGACGTCGTAGCGGCCGGCGACCATCTGGCTGGCGGAGGTGAAGTCGCGGCGGCCCCGGCTGGCGCCGTAGGTGATGGCACCGGAGACGACGCCGAACACGATGCCCATGCCGAGGCCGAGGAGGATCGCGGCGATCGAGCCGTTCGGGCTGAAGAGCGAGAGCACGACGCCGACGAACAGGCCCAGCCAGGCG
>NZ_JBVPVA010000558.1:0-5087 GCF_055612215.1 Actinomycetospora sp.
CGTCGGGACGCGGACTCGCTCAAGGTCGGGGACGCCCTCGACTGGTGGCGGGTGGAGGAGTACATCGAACCCACCGCGACGGCGGACGTCTCGGCGTCGGTGCCCGACCTCGAGGACGGCGAGTACCTGCTGCGGCTGCGCGCGGAGATGAAGGCGCCGGGGCTGGCCTGGCTGGAGCTCCGGGTGGCGCCGCGCCCCGGCGGTGCGCTCTACCGCCAGCGGGCGGTCTTCCTGCCGCGCGGGCTCGCCGGCCACGCCTACTGGTGGGTGATCGCACCGTTCCACGTGCTCGTGTTCGGCGGGATGGAGCGCCGGATCGTCGCGGCCGCCGAGCTCGAGGAGCTCAGCGGCCCGCTGGCCGAGCCGGCCCAGGGGCACGGCCCGCTCGCCGCGTGGCGCCGCCGGCGGCGCGACCGTGCGGTGCGCGACGCGCAGAAGGCCCGCCGCCGGGTGTAGGTGCGCTGCGCGCTCGTGAGCACTTTCCGGTGCCATGACACCGGAAAGTGCTCACGTGGCCGGAGGCCACCTAGTCGAGGCGGGCGACCACGTCGCGGGGCAGCTCGAGCCCGGCCGCCGCGCAGTTCTCCTCGAGGTGCTCGAGGGAGGCCGTGCCCGGGATCGGCACCATCACCGAGCTGCGCTGGAGCAGCCAGGCGAGGGCGACCTGGGCGGGCGTGGCGCCGAGCGCGACCGCGGCCTCGTGCGCGGCGTTGCCCTCCTGCGCGAGGTTGCCCGCGTCCGCCGGCGCCCACGGGATGAAGGCGATGCCGTGCTCGGTGCAGTACCGGAGCTCGGCGTCGGAGGAGCGGTCGACGAGGTTGTAGCGGTTCTGCACCGAGGCCACGTCGACGATCCGCCGCGCCTCCTCGATCTGCTCGACGGAGACCTGTGAGAGCCCGACGTGGCGCACCTTGCCCTCGCGCTGCAGGTCGGCGAGCAGCCCGAACTGCTCATCGGCGGCGACGTGCGGGTCCACCCGGTGGAGCTGGAAGAGGTCGATGGTCTCGACGCCGAGGCGACGCAGGCTCATCTCGCACTCCTGGCGCAGGTAGTCGGGCCGCCCGCAGGGGATCCAGCGGTTCGGTCCGGTGCGCAGCAGGCCGGCCTTCGTCGCCACCGTGACCCCGCGGTAGGGGTAGAGCGCGTCGCGGACGAGCTCCTCGCTGACGTACGGCCCGTACGAGTCCGCGGTGTCCACGAAGTCGACCCCGAGGTCGATCGCGCGGCGCAGCACGGCCACCGCGTTGTCGGGGTCCTTCGGCGGGCCCCAGATGCCCTCGCCGGTCAGCCGCATCGCGCCGTACCCGAGGCGGTGCACCGCCAGTTCCCCACCGAGCTCGAACGTCCCGGCCCCGGCCGCCGCTGACTCCGTCGTCGTCATCAGGCGTCTCCTCCCGTGCGCGAAGCCCCCACACTCGCACCCCCGGTCCACGGCGCGCCCACCCCAGTGGCCGAGGTCCCACGGTCGGTGCCGTGACAAGCTTCACGCGGACCGCGGAGATCATGTGACACCGATCGATGTCACGTACTCGCAGGTCAGAGGCGTGCGGGGGCGGCGTCCTCCGCGAACAGGTCGGCGACGCGCTCGGCGGTGGCCTGCGCCCGCCCGGTGGTCGCGAGGACGCCGATGACCCCGATCATCAGGGTCGCCCCGCCCACCACCCACCACGCCGCGGAGAGCCCAGCCGCGACGCTCGCCGCGGTCGCGACGATCGTGCCGCTCACCGCGACGCCGAGGGACGAGCCGATCTGCCGGCTGGTGGACGCGACCGCGGCGGCGACCCCGGCCTGCGAGCGCGGCATCCCGCTCACCGCGGTGTTCGTGATCGGCGGGTTCACCAGCCCGAAGCCGATCCCGTAGACGCCGTAGGCGACCAGCAGCACCCACAGCGGCGTCGTCGCGCCGACCAGCGCGATGACGACGGCGACGGCGGTCGTCGCGATCCCCGCGACCGCCAGCGACGGGCGCGGCCCGTGGGTCGCGACGAGCCGGCCGGACAGCGGCGCGCAGATCGTCGCGGTGACGGCGGCGGGCAGGAGCGCGAGCCCGGCCTCGAGGGCCGACATCCCGCGGACCTCCTGCAGGTAGAGCGTCGAGAGGAAGAGGAACGAACCGAAGGCCGCGAACGCGCACACGGCCACGACCGTCGCCGAGGAGAACGGCACGCTCGAGAAGAAGCGCAGTTCGATGAGCGGCTCGCGCCGGCGGCGCTCCCACACCAGCAGCGCGACCAGGGCGACGAGCGCCAGCCCGGCGAGCCCGACGATCAGCGCCGAGCCCCAGCCCGCGCGCGGACCCTCGATCACCGCGGTCACCACCGAGGCGAGCAGGACGACGACGAGCACCTGGCCGACCGGGTCGGGCCGGCGCGCGTGCGGTGCCCGGGACTCGGGGACGTAGCGCGCGGTCGCCAGGATCGCGAGCAGGACGACCGGCACGTTCACCCAGAAGATCGCCCGCCAGCCGACGGTCTGCGTGAGCACCCCACCCAGGACGGGCCCGAGGCCGAGCGAAATGCCGACGACCGAGCCCCAGACGCCGATCGCGCGCGCCCGCTCCCGCGGGTCGGTGAAGACGTTGGTGACGATCGACATGGCGACCGGGTTGAGCATCGTCCCGCCGAGGCCCTGCAGGGCGCGGGCCGCGATGAGCCACCCGATCGAGGGCGCGAGGCTGCAGAGCAGCGAGCCGGCCCCGAACAGGCCCAGCCCGACCTGGAAGGTCCGCCGGCGGCCCACCCGGTCCCCGGTCGCCCCGGCGAGCATGAGGAAGCACGCCAGCACGAGCGTGTAGGCGTCGATGGTCCACTGCAGGCTGCTGATGGACGCGTTCAGGTCCGCGCGGATCGCCGGCAGCGCGACGTTGACGATCGTGGCGTCCATCGAGACGACGAGCAGGCTCGTGCAGCAGATGAGCAGGACGACGATCCGGCGGCGCAGGGTCGACGTGTCCTGCGGGTCCCGATCGTTGCTCACGCTCACGAGCGTAGGCGTGTCGCGGCGGCGCCTCGGTGTGAGCCTGACCGGAACGGTGCGTTCGGGACGAAGCGGGCGACCGACGTGCCGTGTGTGCTTGTGCCGCCTAAGTTCCCGCCCATGGCGGGGACGGGGCTGTTCGACCAGGCTCGCGGGCTCACCCGCGAGCAGCGCAACGCGTTCCTCGCGGCCTGGCTCGGCTGGGCCATGGACGCGTTCGACTTCTTCCTCGTCGTGTTCGTCCTGACGAACATCGCCAAGGAGTTCGGGGAGTCCGAGACGACGGTCGCGTTCCTCACGACCGTCACGCTGATCGCGCGGCCGATCGGGGCGCTGATCTTCGGGATCTGGGCGGACAAGAAGGGCCGCCGCATCCCGCTGATGGTCGACGTCCTCTTCTACTCGGCGATGGAGGTCCTCTCCGGCCTCGCGCCCACCTTCACGGTGCTGATCGTCCTGCGCTTCCTGTTCGGCCTCGGCATGGGCGGCGAGTGGGGTCTCGGGGCGTCGCTGGCGCTCGAGAAGATCCCGCCGGAGAAGCGCGGGTTCTGGTCCGGCCTCCTCCAACAGGGCTACCCGGTGGGCTACCTGCTGGCCACGGTGGCCAACTTCGCCATCACCCCCTACCTGGGCTGGCGCTGGCTGTTCGTGCTCGGCGCGATCCCCGCGCTCATCGCCTTCCTCATCCGCACCCGCGTCGGGGAGTCCGAGGCGTGGGAGCGCACCCAGGAGAAGGTGGAGCTGACGAAGGTCGGTCCCGGTCAGGTGTTCCTGAAGCCGGCCGTCCTGCGGCGCTTCCTCTACCTCATCGTTCTCATGACGCTGTTCAACTTCATGAGCCACGGCACCCAGGACTACGTGCCGACCTACCTGAAGACCGAGCTCCACGCGTCCACGGGCGCGGTCACGATCGTCGCGGTGATCTACAACATCGGCGCGATCATCGGCGGCGCGTACTTCGGGGCCCTGTCCGAACGATTCGGCCGGCGCCGGACCGCCGCGCTCTGTGCGGTCCTGGGCATCCCGGTGGTCTTCCTGTTCGCCTACTCCACCGTGCTCGGGCTGGTCACCCTCGGCGCCTTCCTGCTCCAGGTGCTGGTGCAGGGCGGCTGGGGCGTCATCCCGGCCCATCTCGCGGAGCTCTCGCCCGACGAGGTCCGCGGCTTCTACCCGGGTGTCACGTATCAGCTCGGCAACGCGTTCGCCTCCTTCAACCTCCCGCTGCAGGCCGCACTGGCCGCGTCGTTCAGCGGCTCCTTCGCCCTCGCGGCCGTGATCGTGCCGGTGCTGGTCCTGACGGCGATCGTGCTGCTGCTCGGCCCCGAGGCCAAGGGGAAGGTGTTCGGGGCGCGCGAGGAGGAGACCGTCCGGTAGGACTCCCCGGGTGACCGCCACCCCGGACGCCGCCACGGCCGTCGTCGTGACCACCACCGACTCCGCCGAGGAGGCCGAGCGACTCGCGCGCGGCCTCGTCGAGGCCCGGCTCGCGGCGTGCGTGCAGATCGTCGGCCCGGTCCGCAGCGCCTTCCGGTGGGAGGGGACGGTGTCGGTGGAGACCGAGTGGCAGCTGGTCGTGAAGACCGCGGGCGCGCGGGTCGACGAGCTGACCGCCTGGATCGTCGCCGAGCACTCCTACGACGTGCCCGAGGTGATCGCCCTGCCGGTGGTGGGAGGCCACGCGCCGTACCTGGGGTGGGTGACGGAAGAGACGACCGGCTGACCACGACGCGTCCGGGCGCTTAGCCTCGACAACGATGTCCACCGCGCTCGCTCCCGGCCTCCGACGGGGTGACCCGGGCTTCCGCCGGGTCTCGGTGGGGCTCTTCTTCGCCGGGTTCACCACCTTCGCGCTGCTCTACGCGACGCAGCCGCTGCTGCCGCAGCTGGTCGAGGTGTTCGCGGTGTCCCGGGTACGGCGTCGCTGTCGGTGTCGGTGACCACCGGCGGGCTCGCGGTGGCGGTGATCCCCGCCTCCGCGCTGTCCGAGCGGTGGGGCCGGCGCCCGGTGATGCTGTGGTCGCTGCTCGGGGCGGTCGCCTTCGGGCTCGCGGCTGCGGTGGCCCCGACGTTCGGGCTGCTGCTGGTGCTGCGGGGTCTCGAGGGGCTCGCGC
>NZ_JBVPVA010000690.1:0-7348 GCF_055612215.1 Actinomycetospora sp.
TCGCTGGTCACCGAGCACCCGCGCCGTGGCGAGGCCCCGCTGCTGCGGCGGCTGCGGCTCACCGAGGGCGTGCACCACGTCCCGGACCGGCGGCTGACCGCGGCTGCCGACGACCTCGGTCCCGCCGGCTGGACCCCGCCCTCCCGCCTCGGCGAGGTCGTCGGCGACCTCCTCGACGCCCCCGGCGCCCGCGCCCGGCGGCGCACCGTGGGGATGCTCGCGCTGGCGCGGCGGTTCGACGACCTCGCCGTCGGGCTGCTGCGCCCGCCCCCCGACCTCGCCGCGCCCGGGTCGACGACGCCGGACGAGCACTACCGGTTGGGCGTCGCCTCGTTGCAGGCGGGCCGGGCCGCGGAGGCCCGCCGCTGGTTCGCCGCGGTCCTCGACGGCACCCCCGACGACGGGTCGCGGCGCGCGCTGCGGGCGCGCGCGGCGTTCTGGTTGGGCCTCGACCGCGATGCCGAGCCCGCGCAGCGCCGGCGCCACCTCGAGCTCGTCGTCCGTGACGGCCCGGCGCGCGACGCCTCGGACGCCGGGCTGCTCCTCGCCGGACTGGAGCGCGACGCGGGCCGGTTCGACGCCCAGCGCGGGTGCCTGCGGGCGGCCGTGGCGTCGGCGCGGGAGGCCGGCGACGCCGGCCGCGAGGCCGAGGCCCGCCTCGACCTCGCCCACCTCGACCGCCACAGCGGGCGGACCGCCGAGGCGCGCGCCGGCTACGCCCGGGTCGTCGAGCTCGTCGGGGAGGACGGCCCGAGTGCGCTGGCCGCGGCCCGCGCGGTGGCGGAGATGGACACCGACGACCCCGACGAGCTCGACGACCTGGGCGTAGCTGGCGGCGGGGCGCTCCCGGCACCCGGTCCGGTCCCCGCCCAGCGTCAGGACGACGACGCGACGCCCGCGGCCCCCGTCACCGGGGCGGTCACGCCCGCGGCGCAGCCGTCCACGGGACCCCGCGCGACGCTGTAGGTCTTCAGGCCACGGCGTGCCGGTCGGCGGCGACCGGCCGCCGGGGCACCGGCACGCGGGCCGCGCCGGTCACCGGCAGCGGCGCGAAGACCGATCCGCCGAGGAGGCCGCTGCCGGTGCCGGCGGTCGCGAGCAGGGCGTCCTGGGCCCGCCGCGGGAGGCCGGCGACGTCGGGCGCGCCGAGGGCGGCGAGCTCGTCGAGGACCCGCTGCGGCCAGGACCGCGAGGACCCGCCGTCCACCGACACCCCGCCGCGTGCCGGGGCGCACCGGGCCCGCAGGGTCGCCAGGGCGTCCGCGGGCAGGGCGCCGCGAGCGGCGTCGAGGAACGCCGCGCCGAGGTGGTCGTGCAGCACCGCGACGTTGTGCGCGGTCGCCGGGAAGCCGGCCCGGGCGAGCAGGCTGGGCGCGAAGCCGGCGGCGAGGCGGGGTGCGCCGGCGGCCGCCGCACCGGGCCGCGCCACGAGGGCGAGGACCACGAGCGCGAGTGCGGCCAGCACGACGGTGGTGATGACGATCCCCATGACACGGCCCCCTGCTCCGGCGACCGCTGTGGTCGCCACCGGATGTGACTGGTTCTCGCCGATCGAGACCGCGCCGTTACGAGGCCGTAGCCGATACACCCGGACGGCCGCACGATCGGCGGCGCGGATGGCCGGGACGATGGCCCGAGCGGCCCGTGACCGAATCGTGATGTCACTGGCCGCAACCCCGCCCCCACATCACCTGTTCGGGGTACCTCCGACCGAGCGCGCTGCCCTAACCTCTGGTTCGCGCACCGCGCTCGGCAGGGTCGTCGACCGTCCCCCGGACGTGGGTGCGAGCCGGCCGCGTCGCGGTCCGGCGGGGTACCACGTCGCTTCCGCCCCTGCTCCGAGGAGACCGCATGTCGTTCACCGGGAACGTCGTCCTCGCCGCCGGCTCGTCCGCGGCCGCCTGGCTCGCCGCCCCCCTGGTCAGCGCCGCCATGCACGGCACCACCGACCAGCGCACGCTCGCCGCGTGGAAGGACGAGACGGGGCCGATCCCGCTCCCGCGCCTCGACGGCGGGGACGGCGACGAGTTCGCCGCCCCGGCCCGCCACGCCTGACGCGCTCCTCACCGGCGCGGCGGTCGTCATCCGGCCGGGTCGCCCCGTGTGGTCGTCGAGACGTCACCGATGGGCACGAACGGCGGAATCAGATCCGCCGCCCGGCGGGCGATGACTGAGGTGAACACTCCGCCACACCCTGGGACGTGATCTGCGATGTTCCGTAGCACCGCGCGCCGCGCGACTCCGCAGTCCACCCGCTCCGACGAGCACGCTCCGCGCCACGGACGTCACCACCGCGCGGTCCGCGACCGCGAGGTCCGTGAGCAGCAGGAGGCCGTGCGGCGTGCCCGCCGGCGCACCAGCCAGGTCGACGCCTACGAGGCGGTCTCCGGCCCCCTGCCGACCGCTACGCCGGCGCTCCGCAGCGCGACCCTCCCGCAGCCCGCCGGGCCGCCGCGCATCGACAACGCGGCCGCCCGCGTCGACCCGCTGACCTGCCCGTTCCCCCCGGCCCCCGACCTGCCCGGGGCGCGGGTCTCGCCGTCGGCGCCGCTGCGCGCCCCGGCCCACGCAGGCCTGTTCTAGGACGGTTGCGGGCTCGCCCTACCTCTTCTCCCGCCAGGCCCGCTCGAAGGGCAGGCGCCAGGCGTTCGGCGCGATGAGCTGGTGGATGGCGTTCGGCCCCCAGGAGCCGACCGGGTAGGGCTTGACCGGCGGCGGGTCGGCGAGCAGGGGCTGGCTGCGGTCCCAGAGGGACTCGATGCCCTCGGAGGTGGTGAACAGCGTGTGGTCGCCGCGCATGGCGTCGAGGATCAGCCGCTCGTAGGCCTCCAGGACGTCGGAGGCCTCACCGATCTCCTGGGTCGAGAACTGCATGGAGAGCTTCTGCAGCCGCATGCCGGGGCCGGGCCGCTTGCCGTAGAAGGACAGCGACACCCGCGAGGAGTCCGCGAGGTCGAACGTCAGGTGGTCCGGGCCCTGCGTCCCCACCCCGGATCCCGGCGGGAACATCGTGCGCGGCGCCTCCTTGAAGGCGATCGAGATGATCCGCTGGCCCTCGGCGAGCTTCTTGCCGGTGCGCAGGTAGAACGGCACGCCGGCCCACCGCCAGTTGTCCAGGCCGACCCGCAGCGCGATGAAGGTCTCGGTGTCGGAGTCGGGCGCGACGCCCTGCTCGTCGCGGTAGCCGCCGTACTGGCCTCGGACGACGTCGGTCGGGTGGATCGGCAGGAGCGATCGGAAGACCTTGTTCTTCTCCACGCTGATCGCCCGGGGCTCCAGCGCCGTCGGCGGCTCCATCGCGACGAAGGCCATCACCTGCATGAGGTGGGTGACGACCATGTCCTTGTAGGCGCCGGTCGCCTCGTAGAAGCTCGCGCGCTGGTCCAGACCGAGCGACTCGGGGATGTCGATCTGGACGTGGTCGATGAAGTTCCGGTTCCAGATCGGTTCGAACAGACCGTTCGCGAACCGGAACGCCAGGACGTTCTGCGCCGCCTCCTTGCCCAGGAAGTGGTCGATCCGGAACACCTGCGACTCGTCGAAGACCTGGTGGACGAAGTCGTTGAGCCGGACCGCGCTCTCCAGGTCGTAGCCGAACGGCTTCTCCATGACCACCCGGGCACTGCGCACGAGGTCGGCGTCGCGGAGCATCTCGACGACGGACTGCGCGGCCTTCGGCGGCACCGACAGGTAGTGGAGCAGGCGGACCGCGCCGGGCCCGTCGATCGATCGGCGCTGCGGATCGCTCCCGACGAGCTGGGCCTCGGCCTCCTTGACCGCGGACGCGAGCGCCTCCGGGCCCTCGCCCTGGGGGACGTAGGTGAGCTTGCTCGCGAAGTCCGCCCACTCGGACTCGGCGAGCCGGTGCATGCCGAAGTTCTGGACGGCGGAGTGCGTCAGGTCCCGGAACCCCTCCGTCGTCAGGTCCTCCATCGCGGTCCCGACGATGCGGATGTCCGGCGCGAGCGACGACTCGGAGAGGTAGGCCAGGCCCGGCAGCAGCTTGCGCTTCGCGAGGTCGCCCGTGCAGCCGAACAGCACGATGACGTGGGGGGCGATGGGGTCGAGCTCGCGGCGGAACGGGCGGGAGCCGGGGCCGGGGTAGGCGATGTCGGACTTGTCGGCCCGGAACGGTTCGGACATACCGGATCTCCTCGCACGACGGCGGCCGGGGTGGTTGCCAGGACCGTAGCCCGGTCGTGTGGCCGGCGTGTGTCGTGCAGCCGGCCTACCGGATCCAGGCGGGGTGCACGCGGGGGACGTGGGCGAGGGCGTCGAACTCCCGGCCGGGCACGAGCGGCGTCCGGGCACGCAGCTGACCGGAGTCGACGACGGGTCCGAGGCGTCGCGTCGTCGTCCGGGCGTCGGCCCACCGCGCGACCGGGCCGTCGACGTCCCGCGCCGCACGCAGGTCGACGAGGCGCTCGCCGTCGTCGCCCAGCGCCGTCCGCAGGTCGGCCTCGGCGGTGTCGGTCATGCGGGGCAGGCGGAACGTGGTGGGCCGCGGCCGCACCGCCCGCAGCACCCGGCGGCGGATCGCCGAGGTGTCGCCCTCGCCGAAGAGGCCGCCCACGGCGTAGTAGGCCTCGCCGAGCGCCGCCCGCAGGTGCCGCCCCGCGGTCGTCGGGTCCCCGACCCGGACCTGGTCGTCGTGGCCCCAGAAGACCACGGCGGGTGTCCCGTCGGCGCCCTCCGCGGCCCGGCCGACCGCCTCGGCCGCCAGCCGAGCCCGCAGCACCGGCGCGCTCTCGGGCGGGAGCGCCTCGGCCTCCGCGTCGTTGCGCGGCTCGCGCACCCGCGCCGCGCAGGCCACCTCCGCCGCCCGGGCGAGGATCCACGCGTGGCGCAGCGCCTCGGCGTACGGGCCGGGCGCGCTCTCGGCGACGAGGCGGGCCTCGTCGGCGACCATCCGCTCGTGCAGCCCGACGACGGTGTCGCGCACGCGGCCCGGCAGCGGGCGCGCGTCGGGCTCGCGGTCGAGCAGGTCGGCGAGGCCGTCGCGGGCGGCGGGCAGCAGGTCCGGCGCCGTCGCGCGCAGATAGGCGCCGAGGGCGCGCACCGACGGCGCCGGGCGCACCGGGTCCACCCCGACGACCCGGATCCGCTCGGACGGCCCGAGCAGCTCGTTGTGGTCGCGCAGCCGGGAGACGAGCTCGACCACCTCGCGGGTGTCGTACTCCCAGCCACCCAGCGCGGCGACGGCGTCGCCGGGGAGCCCGACGCCGCGCACGGCCGCGTCGACGACCGTCGCCCCCGCCTCGCTCGCGCCGAGGGCCACGACACGCGCGCCCAGGTCCTCGACGGCGAACTCCACGAGCCGGATGCCGAGCTCGAGCAGCTCCCGCGCGCCGTGCGCGGCGGCGCCCACGCCGAGCACCCGCACCCCGGTCAGTGCGGGGCGCCACGACGACAGCCCGACCTCGTCCAGAGGCACCGCGCGCTCCGCCAGTGCGTCCGCGACGTCGTCGTCCATGCGCCGACCCTACGGGCGCCCAGGATCCCGCTCCGCCCGCCCGGATCGGGTGACGTCCCCGCGTTCGGCCTAACGGGTAAGGCGGGTCGCACGACACACCGACGACGGCTCCGCACGGGCGGGCCGACGACGACGGGGGTCAGGATGTCGAAGCCGGGAACCGGAGCCGCCGCGGCCGCCGCCGCCCTGGGTGCCTGGCTCGCGACCCCGGTGGTCGCGATCCTGAGCCGGGGCAGCCTGGACGACCGGCGTGCTGCTGCGATCCGCCGCGAAGGCGTCCCGGCCGCGGTCCGGGTGGCGCCACACCAGGACGCCCGGCACGCGGACGCGCTGCGCCGCGCCCGGGTGCGGGAGGCCCAGGTGCGCGCCGCGATGGCGGCCGTGCCCGCGCCCCGGACCGGGGGCCTGCCCCGGCGTTCGCCGTTGCCCGACTGAGGATGATCGAGTTGCTCCGGACGGAGTCTTGGCCGCGCTCGTCGTTCGAACTAGTGTTCGAATCATGGCCGCGGAGGTGCTCTCCATCCCCCGCCGGCCCCGGGTCGAGTTCGACGACATCGCCGCGGGGCCGGAGCTGACCGCCGCCCTCGACGAGGTCGACCTGGCCGCCCTGGTCGGCCAGGACGTCGCCGCCGGCGCCCGCGCCGCGGCCCGCGCCCGCAACCACGCCGACTGGGTGCGGCTGTCCTACCTCGACGAGATGTGCCGCGCCTGCGCCGGCACCCTGGTCCGCGCCGAGGAGCCCGACACCGCGGTCGCCGCCGCCGCGTTCGGCTGGTCGATGACGATGGCCGCCGCCCAGCTCGCCCTCGCCGCCGGGGTCCTGCAGCGCCTGCCCGACCTCGGCGACGCCCTGCACGACGGCTGGCTCGAACAGCGCAAGGCCGAGGTCTTCGTGACCGTGCTCGCCGACCTCGACGACGCCCAGGCCACCACCGTGGTCGCCGACGTGCTCCCCGACGCACCCGCGCTGCCGGTGCAGCAACTCACCGAGCGGGTTACCCGCGCCGCGATCGCCGTCGACCGCCTCTGGGCGGCGCGGCGCCATGCCGCCGCCCGCCGACGCGCCCGGCTGCGGACCTCCCTCGGCCCGGCCGCCACGATGAACCTCTCCGCGTGCGACGTGGACCCCGAGATGGCCCAGGACGCCTACCTGCACGTCCAGTCCCTGGCCCGGGTCATCCGCGGCAGGCTGCGCGCGCTCGGGCACCGGGTCCGGCTGGGCTACATCGCCACCCACACCCTGCTCCGCCTCGCCGGCGGCACCCTCTCGGGCGCCGACGACGACACCATCGTCGCCGCCCTCACCGCCGAACTCGCCGTCGACCCTCACGCGGCTCCCGACAGCCCTGACGACCCCGACGAGGCAGGACCGGACGACGGCGGCCCCGGCGGCGGCCCGGATGACGACGGCCCCGGTCCGGACGGGAACGGCCCCGACAGGAACGGCGGCGGGACTGACAGCGACCGTCCCGACGACCGTGGTCCCGGCGGCGCAGGACCGGACGACAGCGATCCGGATGGCACCGGCCCCGACCACAGGCGCCCCGACGACCGCCCGGATGACAACGCTGGCGGCCCGAACGTCAGCGGTCAGGGCCAAGGCACGGACGAGCCCACGTCCGCCGAGCCAGGTTCCGCAGAGCCAGGTTCCGATGGGGATCAGTGGAACCCGGCGGAGCCCGACACGGACGCGTCGCGGATGCCGTTGCTGGCCGGGGTGGTCGTGCGGCTGCCACTCACGACGCTGCTCGGACTCGACGACCGCCCCGGCGAGCTCCCCGGGCTCGGCCCCGTCCCCGGCCACGTCGCCGCCGCCGTTGCGGCCCGCCGCGCCGGGGCCCGCCACACGATCCTGCTCCACGACCCCGCCGGTCG
>NZ_JBVPVA010000810.1:0-3875 GCF_055612215.1 Actinomycetospora sp.
CGCTCGGCGTCTTCGAGTCCGGTCGCCAGATTGATGATGACTTTGTTGCTCACAGCTCTCCCCGTTCATCTGCATGGGGCTGAGAGTGGAACACCGGAAAGCAGAGGATCACAGGGCCGGACAGACCAATGTCGGTGCCGATAAGGGGCGGGTGTCACGAGCCGTTGTCGCGTCGGCGCGGGCAGTAGTGGCAGGTGTGGGCCAGCAGGTCAGGTGGCCAGTGGAACGTTGAGAAGGGTCAGGAATCGTCGCCCGGACGGCACAGGTCGGCGTTTCGATGACGACGGCCCGCGGTGTTGACTCCACCCGGAGGCACGAGCAGCCTAGGTGGATCCGGTTTCGGGGATATGGGGGATCCAGGGTCGGCCGAGAAGAGCGGGGACGAGCATGGCCGGAATCGGGGAGCAGGTGATCATCCGGGGGCGCCATCTCGACGACGCCGACCGTAGCGGTGTCGTCATGGCCCTACTCGGCGAGCACGGCACGGCGCCCTACAGTGACCGATCTCGGGACGCCCGGGAACGCCTGATCGTCCCCAGGCAGGGCGCGACCGTCCTCGCCAGCGACGCTCCCGACACCCCGGGCGGCGCCCGATCGTCTCGGCGGCCTTGAGGCCCGCCGCCGGGAAGGGGTGCCGTAGATGCTCTTCCGCCGCAGGGATCGCATGCCCGGACTCGGGTCGGCGATGGCGTCTGCCTGGTCGAGCTGCTGCCAGGACTTCGCCCGCGGATGTCGCCGGCTGTGGCCGCGGCGGCGGTGGCTGCGGGTGCTGTCGGTCGTGGGCGTTGCGGTGGTGGTCGTCGGGCTGTTCTCGGCGCAGTCGCTCGTCGACGCCCTGACCCGCCCCGGCAGCGACCCGGTGGTCGCGCGGCTGGCCGAGTGGGGACGCGATCATGGACTCGGCCCACTGGTCACCGGGCTCGAGGCCGGTCAGTACGAAGTGGACAAGCCGCGGACCGGCGGCGTGCCGGTGGGCGGTATCCCGCACCCTGCCGGGGTTGAGGCCGACCAGCCCGGCGGGCAGCCGGCTCCGCCGCAGCTTCCCCCACCGGGCGGCCTGTCGCCGCTGCCCGGGGAGGGCCGGTGGCAGCCGGTGGTCTCCACGCCACACGGGGTCGCGGTGCGTGCCACGACGGTGCGCCCGGATGCGGCGCACACCTCGTACCTGGTGGGCGTGTTGTGGATGGACCCGACGCTGGTCGCGGGCGTGCTGCACCCCGGCACCGTCGACCCCGGCGGCCACTGGCCGATCCCGCCTCTGATCGACGCCACAGAGCAGCGCACCGTGGTCACCGCGTTCTCGGCCGGTTTCCGACTCCAGGGCGACAGCCACGGCGGCTGGTACGAGAACGGCCGCGAGCCCCGCCCGTTGGTCCCCGGCGCGGCCAGCCTGGTGATCCGCAAGGACGGCACCGTCGACGTCGGCGCCTGGGGCCGAGAGGTGGGCATGGGCCCTGAGGTGGCCTCGGTGCGCCAGAACCTCGTCCCGCTCGTCGACCACGGCCTGGTCAACCCGACCTGCGGCACCGGCGGCACCAGGGAATGGGGCTCCACGGTCGGGCAGGCCGCGTTCATCAACCGCTCGGCGTTCGGCGTGACCGCACGCGGCGCGACGGTCTACGTCGGCGGCCCGGCGCTGTCCGTGTGCACTCTGGGCGAGCTGCTGCGCTCGGCCGGGGTGGTCCGTGGGATGGAGCTGGATATCAACCCTGCCTGGGTGTCGGGGGTCTACTTCCACCCGAACGGCCGGCCCCACCCGCCCGCCTTCGAACTGGTCCCCGACCAGCAGATCGGCACCCAGCACTACCTGCAGATCTCGAGCCGGGACTTCTTCTCGTTCGACCTGCGCTCGCCGCCCGACACCGCCGGTGCCGCGGTTCCGTCGCCACGGGTACCGCCGCACCGATGACCGGTACCCGACCGCCCGGCCACGACGCCACCCGCTGGCCGACGTTCGCGCCGCAGGCCCGGCCACAGCACCACCCTCGGTAGCGCCGCGCCCACCCCGGAAGCCGCTGTGGGTCGGAGGGGGAGGAACCAACGCATCACCGACCCTCGTCGGGGATCAGCTGCCGCTCGCGCTGTAGGTCGGCAGCATCTCGAGGCTCCGGCGGACGGCGTCGGCGCCGTAGGTGAGCATCTGCCGTTCGTAGTCGTCGACGGCCGCGTCGAGGTCCCGGCTGCCCTCGGTCACGGCCGTCAGGCAGGCGCGGAGAAGATCGGCGTCGCGCAGGGCGGTGTTGGCGCCGTTGCCGCCGGTGGGTGAGGTGGCGTGGACGGCGTCGCCGAGCAGCGTGACCGGCCCGGGCGCCCACCGCTCCCGGGGTTCGACGACCCGGATGGAGAGCAGGGTGCTGTTGTCCGGGTCGCCCTGCTCGACGAGGGCCTGCAGGTCCGGGTGCCAGCCGCGGATCCGGGACAGGACCGCGTCCTGGGGGGCCATGTCGTCGAGGGACCCGTCCGGCGGGAGGATCATCGCCCAACGCACGTAGTCGCCGACGTCGGGCAGGGTGACCTCAGGGGCCAGCGCCGCGGCGGCCTCCTGCGGCGGGACGCGGAATCGCATCGCCCCGAGCAGCAGGCTCAGCCCGTTCCCGACGATCTTCGCGCCGAAGGCCCGTGACATCCCGGCGAACCGATCGGTCAGCGGCGTACGACCGATGACGAAGCGCACGCCGGTGTCGGTGGGGGTGGTGTGCGGCGAGAGCAGTCCGCGGACCGCGGAGTTGACCCCGTCCGCGCCGACGAGCAGGTCGGCGGCCGCCGGGGCGCGCTCGGCGAACCGGGCCTCGACCCTGTCGTGACCGGCACCGTCGAGGACGTCGTAGCCGGTGAGCGCCGCACCGGTGTGCACGGTCAGCCCGGTGAGCAGCAGATGCCGGAGCACGTCGCGGTCGACGACGATCCCGGTCCTCGCCGTACCGAGCTCGCCGACCTGGTTGAGCTGCGGGTCCAGGACCAGACCCGAGGCCGTCGCGTCCCCGACCACGGCGTCGAGCAACGCGTGCCAGCGCCGGGGGAGGCATCGGTGCAGCGCCTCCAGGCCGATCGGGCTGAGCATCAGCCGGTAGCCCTGGAAGCGACCGGCGATCGCCGGGTCCCGCTCGTAGACCTCGGTCTGGATGCCGGCGCCGCGCAGCCCCTGCGCCAGGCACAGCCCACCCAGCCCGGCACCGATCACGGCAACACGCACGGCGGTCTCTCCGATCTCGGCGAATTGAACACTGCTCAAGTTACTTGAGCAGTGTTCAAGTCGGCAAGGGCCTGCGGCATGATCTCCTGGTGTCACTGACTCCACCGGTCGTGCTGGACGCCGCGATCACCCTGCTCGACGAGGTGGGGCTCGACGGGTTCTCCACCCGCAAGCTCGCGACCCGGCTCGGGGTGCGTGTCGGGGCGCTGTACTGGCACTACCCGAGCAAGCAGGCGCTCCTGGACGCGGTGGCCGACCACATCGTCGGCGAGGCGAACGCGGCGGCGGTGCCGGACGACGCGTGGCCCGAGCAGGCCGCGTCCATGATCCACGCCCTGCGCGGGGCGATGCTCGCGCACGCCGACGGCGCCCGGCTCGTCGCCACGAGCCACACCCCCGGGCCCAGCTCGCGGGCCTGGATCGACCGGCTGCGCGGCCTGCTCGCGGAGGCGGGGATGGACGGGTTCACCGCCGAGAACGCCGCCGACGTGCTGACCTGCTACCTCAACGGCTACGCGGTCGAGGAGCAGGCCCACACGACGCACGCACGCGCCGAGACGGACCGGAGGTTCGGCTTCGGCCTCGACGTCGTGCTCGCCGGCCTGCGGTCGCTGCCCGCGACCTCGGGCGGTGCCCGATAGCCCGCCCGGGAAGGGGAGGAACCAGGTCGGAGCAGGGCTCA
>NZ_JBVPVA010000833.1:0-1981 GCF_055612215.1 Actinomycetospora sp.
CGCAAAGCGGCCCACGCCCGGGCACGACCCAAGCCGCGCAAGCTCGAGACCGACCCGGGACTGTGGGATCACGTGGTGGGTGAACTCCGGCGCCGGTGGAGTCCCGAGCAGATCGCCCACAGACTGCCTCGGGTGTTCCCCGAGCAGCCCGAACGCCGCCTGTGCCACGAGACGATCTACCAGACGCTCTATGTGCAGCCCCGCGGCGAGCTACGCCGGCTGATCGCCTCGGCGCTGCGTGGCGGCCGGGCCTACCGGCGCGCCCACACCGAGCCGGGCGCCCGCACCCCCCGCGAGCAGGGCCGGTTCAAGGACCCGATGGTCATGATCAGCGAACGCCCGGCCGAGGCCGCCGACCGCGCCGTCCCCGGTCACTGGGAAGGCGACCTGATCATCGGGGAGCGCAACGGCTCGGCGATCGCGACCCTGGTCGAGCGCCACACCCGCTATCTGCTGCTCGTGGGGCTGCCCGAGGGCCGCGACGCCGCCCACGTGCGCGACCAGCTCATCACCGCGATGAGCACGCTGCCCACGCACCTGACGCGCTCGCTGACCTGGGACCAGGGCGCTGAGATGGCCGCCCACCGCGAGTTCAGCCTGGCCACCGACATGCCGGTGTTCTTCTGCGACCCCGCCTCCCCGTGGATGCGCGGTAGCAACGAGAACACCAACGGGCTGCTGCGCCAGTACTTCCCCAAGAGCAGCGACCTGTCGGTCCACAGCCGCGAACACCTCGCCGCGGTCGCCGCCGAACTCAACGGCCGACCCCGCAAAACCCTCGGCTGGCGCAAACCCGCCGAAGCCATGCAGCAACTACTGTCCGACCCACTGACCACTGGTGTTGCGACGACCCCCTGAGCCCGAGCATGATCGAACCTGCCTGACGTGCTGCTGATCAATTAAAGGGTGAGCCGGCCGGCGGAGGAATCAGGCCGAGCGGCTCACGACGGGGCCGGTGTTGATGGCCGGCACCGTGACCTGGAGGCGGTGCGCGGTGACCTGCCAGAAGCGTCGGTCGGGGTCGAGCTGTCGCCACGACTCGGCCGCCTCGTGCACCTCGTCCTGCGAGAGCCCCTCCCGCGGCATGACGGCGACGGGGGCGCTCGGACGCACCCCGGGCAGCCAACGACGGCGCGGCGCGACGGACCCGGCGTGACCCACCACCGGCGGCGTGCCCAGGGCGGATCCGAGCGCGGCCCAGGCGTCGACGGCGGTGCCGTGCACGCTCACCGTCGTCGGGCCGACCCCGTCCCCGAGCAGCACGGTGTAGGCGCTGACCGCGTCGTACGTCACGGACCCTCCTCACGCCCCGAGGACCGGGGCTCGACCACGTCCTGACCCCAACCAACGGAACACCGCCGCGACCGGCCAGCGGCACGCAGCGTGTCGCGCCGAACTGAACCGATTCCGCGCCGGAAGGTGCCGCCGATCGAGGCCTCACTCGACAGGACGTACCGCCCGCCGTCCGGTGCCGAGAGGCCGGTCACCCCCGCCGGGGAGGCAGTGCGAACAGCACTCGTTCCCAGCGCACCCGCCGGCTCCACCAGCGCACCCGGACGGCCACCCACCGCGTCCCGCACGCGCACGTGAACGCGTCCCCGGCGGCGGCGGGCGCGCCCGGCCGGCACCGGTGCGCATCGACCACGACGACCTCCGCGGTGGGGGAGAACCCCACCGGGACCGGAGGGGCGGCCCCGGCGGGACGGGGGCCCACTCCATCGTCGCGCACGTGGCTGACCAGCAGTCTTTCCGGTGTCACCAGCGAGCACGACGACACCGGGGAGGTCCGACGATCATGCTCACGCGCCACGCCACCACGTCACCGATGGGCACCACGCCACGGACGACCACGCCCACGGTGTCGGTCGTCATCCCGACCCGCAACGAGGCCGGCAACGTCGACGAGCTCCTGCGCCGGCTCGCGGAGGCCCTGCCCGCCGGCGCCGAGGTCGTCCTCGTCGACGACTCGACCGACGACACC
>NZ_JBVPVA010000886.1:0-10228 GCF_055612215.1 Actinomycetospora sp.
GCGCGTGTTCGTCATGGAGGACTGCGAGGCGCTCGTCCCCGAGTACCTGCGGTTCGTCAAGGGCGTCGTCGACGCGCAGGACCTCTCGCTCAACGTCTCCCGCGAGATCCTCCAGCAGGACCGCCAGATCCAGCTGATCCGCAAGCGGCTCGTCAAGCGCGTCCTGCAGACGATCACGACGATGCGCTCGGAGAGCCCCGAGAAGTACGACACCTTCTGGACCGAGTGCGGCCGCGCCCTCAAGGAGGGGCTGCTCACCGACCCCGAGAACGCGCAGGCCGTCCTCGAGGCCTCGACGTTCGCCTCGACGCACGACCCGGAGGCGCGCACGACGCTCGCCGACTACGTCGCGCGGATGCCCGAGGGCCAGGAGTCGATCTACTACGTGACGGGCGAGTCGCGTGCGAGCGTCGAGAACTCGCCGCACATCGAGGCGTTCCGCGCCAAGGGCTACGAGGTCCTGCTGCTCACCGACCCGGTCGACGAGGTCTGGGTCGGGGTCGTGCCGTCCTACGGCACCGGGGAGGACGCGACCCCGTTCGCCTCGATCTCGCAGGGGGACGTCGACCTCGGGGACGACGCCGAGAAGCCCGAGGGCTTCGACGACCTGCTCGCGTGGATGACGACGACGCTGGCCGACGACGTGTCGGAGGTCCGGCTGTCGTCGCGGCTGACGACGTCGCCGGCGTGCCTGGTCGGCGAGGTCGGCGCCATCCCGCCGCAGCTCGAGCAGATGATGCGCTCGATGGGCCAGGAGCTGCCGGTCCAGAAGCGCGCCCTCGAGCTCAACCCCAAGCACCCGCTCGTGGAGAACCTCAGGAAGGCACACGCCGCGCACCCCGAAGGTGACGCCGGCGTCGCCGAGACCGCGTCCCTGCTCCACGACATGGCGCTGCTCGCCGAGGGCGGCGAGCTCAAGGAGCCGTCGGTGTTCGTCGGGAAGCTCGCGCAGCGGCTGGCGGCCACGCTCTCGTGACGATCGGAGACATGTGAAGGTCGGCGTCGACAGTTTCGTCGCGAAGGTCACCGACCCCGACACCGAGGAGGTCGTCGGGCCGGTCGAGCGGTTCGCACACCTGATGGAGGAGATCGAGACGGCCGACCGGGCCGGGCTCTACTCCTACGGCATCGGCGAGCACCACCGCGCCGAGTACTACGACGCGGCGCCCGCGGTGATCCTCGCCGCCGCGGCCTCGCGCACCCAGCGGATCCGGCTGCGGTCGGCCGTGACGGTGCTGTCCGCCGCCGACCCGGTGCGGGTGTTCCAGGAGTACGCGACGGTCGACCTGATCTCGGGCGGCCGGGTCGAGCTGGTCGTCGGCCGCGGCTCGTTCACCGAGGCGTTCCCGCTGTTCGGACTCGACTTCGGCGACTACGACGAGCTGTTCAGCGAGAAGCTCGAGCTGCTGCTCGCGATCCGCGACCACGAGCGCGTGACCTGGTCGGGCCGGCACCGTCCCGCCCTGCGCGACCAGCCGGTCTACCCGCGCCCGGTGCAGGACCCGTTCCCGATCTGGGTGGGGGTCGGCGGCTCACCGGAGTCGTTCGCCCGGGCCGGCCTGCTCGGCCTCCCGCTGATGGTCGCGATCATCGGCGGGCAGCCGCGGCAGTTCGCCCCGCTGATCGACCTTTACCGCCGCGCGGGCGCCGAGGCGGGCCACCCGCCCGAGCAGCTGCGCGTCGGCCTGCACTGCTTCGGCTTCCTCGGCGACGACGTGGCGGCGGCGGTGAACGCGTTCTACCCGGGGTGGGAGGCGATGTTCACGACGATCGCCCGCGAGCGCGGCGGCATGCCGCCCACCCGGCGGCAGTTCGACGCGACGCGAGGACCCGACGGCGCCTACGTCGTCGGTGACCCCGAGCAGGTGGCGGCGAAGCTCGCGCGCATCTCCGAGCAGCTGGGCGGGGTCGACCGGATCAACCTGCAGATGACGAACCCGCGCCTGCGCCACGCCGACCTGTTGCACTCCATCGAACTGCTGGGCGAGGTCGTGCCCAAGGTCGCCGACGCCTGAGGTGGACCCCCTCCGCGCGGTCCTGAGCACCCTCGACGAGCGGCCCGGCGGCACCGGGCCGCTCGCGGGGTGGCGCGTCGGGGTCAAGGACAACATCGGCGTGGCCGGGGTGCGCTCCACGCGCGGCTCCGCCTTCTTCGCCGACCACGTGGCGGCGGACGACGCGGAGGTCGTCACGCGGATGCGCGCCGCGGGGGCGGGGATCACGGCGACGCTGAACATGGCCGAGTTCGCCCTCGGTGTGACCTCGCAGAACTCGGTGCACGGCGGCGTGGTCAACCCGTGGGACCCGGGGCGCATCCCGGGCGGGTCGAGCGGCGGGTCCGGTGCGGCGGTCGCGGCCGGACTGGTCGACGCGGCCCTCGGCACCGACACCGGCGGCTCGGTGCGGCTGCCGGCGTCGATGTGCGGGGTGACCGGGCTGCGCCCGACGTACGGCACGGTCCCCGAGGACGGGGTCTTCCCGTGCTGCCCGGAGACCGACGCGACCGGTCCGCTGACCCGGACCGCCGCGCACGCGGGGCTGCTCGCCGCGGTACTGACCGGGCGGGACCCGGTCGTCCCGGAACCGCACCGACCCGATGTCGTCGGGGTCGTCACCCTGTCCGGCGCGGTCGACCCGGCCGTCACCACGCGGGTGGACGAGGCCCTGCGCGTGTTCGCCGACGGTGGCGCGACCCTGCGCGCGGTGACGGTCCCGGGCCTCGAGACCGTCCGCGACGACCTCTACGTCGTCGTCTACCACGATCTCGCCGCGCTCCACGCGCAGCGGCTGCGCGAGGCTCCGGAGCGGTTCCACCCGGACACCCTGACCCGCCTGCGCCTCGGGCTCGACCTCTCCGCCGCCGACCGCGAGGCGGCCGTGAGCCGGCTGGCGGCGTTCCGGGCCGGGGTCGAGGAGGTGCTCGCCGGCGTCGACGTGCTCATCACCCCGACGGTGCCCGTCGACGTCCCGCGGATCGGCGCCGACCCCGACGTCGTGGCCCTGACCAAGCGCGTCGGCGAGCTCACCGCACCGTGGGCGGTGCACCGCGGACCGACGCTCTCGGTGCCCGTCGGGACCCACCCGGCGTCGGGGATGCCGGTCGGGATGCAGCTCACGGGGCCGCTGCGCGCCGACGACGCGGTGTGCGCGGCGGGGGCGTGGTTCCAGGAGCGGACCCCCTGGCACGACCAGCGGCCACCGTCATCTGGGTGACACTCCGCGGTAATCCGCAGCCGTTGAGGTGACGGGCATGGATTTCGGCGTCTTCATCCCCATCGCCAACAACGGCTGGCTCATCTCCGAGAACGCCCCGCAGTACATGCCGACCTTCGACCTCAACAAGCGGGTGGTGCAGGAGGCCGAGGCCCAGGGGTTCGCGTTCGCGCTCTCGATGGTCAAGCTGCGCGGCTTCGGGGGGAAGACCGAGTTCTGGGACCACGCCCTCGAGTCCTTCACCCTGATGGCGGGCCTGGCCGCGTGCACCGAGCGGATCAAGCTGTACGCCTCGACGGCGGTGCTGACCCTGCCGCCGGCGGTGGTCGCGCGGATGGCCACGACCATCGACCAGATCGCGCCGGGCCGCTTCGGGATCAACATCGTGTCCGGCTGGGCCAGCGGCGAGTACACGCAGATGGGCCTCTGGCCCGGCGACGAGTACTTCGGCCACCGCTACGACTACGCCACCGAGTACGTCCGCGTGATGCGCGACCTCTGGGAGACCGGCCGCTGCGACCTCGACGGCCGGTTCTTCCACATGGAGGACTGCGTGCTCTCGCCCCGTCCCTCGGCGAAGATCGACATCGTCTGCGCCGGCCAGTCCGAGCGCGGGATGCGCTTCTGCGCGGAGTACGGCGACTACAACTTCATCCTCAGCCCCGGGATCAACGACCCGGAGGTCTACCGCGAGCCCACCGAGAAGCTCGCCGCGGCCGCCGCGGAGAGCGGGCGCGACGTCGGGTCGCTGCCGCTGTTCATGGCGATCATGGCCGACACCGACGAGGAGGCGCAGGCGAAGTGGGCGTCGTACCACGCGGGCGCCGACCTCGGGGCCCTCGGTTACATGGCCGACGAGGGCTCGAAGGACGCGAACGCCGCCGAGGGCGGCACCGCGAAGACGATCAACCTCCCCGACGGCGCGGTCAACTTCAACATGGCGACGCTGGTCGGGTCGTACGAGACGGTGGCCCGGCAGATCGACCAGGTGGCCACGATGAAGGGCGTCGAGGGGATGATGTTCACCTTCGACGACTTCGAGGTCGGCACCCGCGACTTCGGCGAGAAGGTCATGCCGCTGCTGGGGTGACGTGATCAGATGGGGTCATGACCATGGACCCGACCGCCCTGCCGCCGGGCTTCGCCGACCAGCTCGCGGAGTACCGCGCACGGGCGGCCGCGCCGGTCGAGCCGAAGGTCGCGGCGACGACGATCCTGCTGCGCGACACCGCCGACGGGATCCAGGCGTTCCTGCTTCGCCGTCGGACGCAGATGGCCTTCGCGGGCGGGATGGTCGTGTTCCCGGGCGGCGGGGTCGATCCGCGCGACGCCGGGGAGGACGTGGGATGGGCCGGTCCGCCGCCCTCGACGTGGGCGCAGCGCCTGGGCCTCGACGAGTCGGCCGCCCGCGCGGTGGTCTGCGCGGCCATCCGGGAGACGTTCGAGGAGTCCGGCGTGCTGCTCGCCGGGCCGGACCCCGACTCCGTCGTCGACGACACCTCCGGGCCCGACTGGGCCGAGGCGCGCCGTGCCCTGGAGGCCCGGGAGACCGCGTTCACCGACGTGCTGCGCGACCGCCGGCTCGTGCTGCGCACCGACCTGCTGCGGGGGTGGACGTGCTGGATCACCCCGGAGTTCGAGCCGCGCCGCTACCGCACCTTCTTCTTCGTGACGGCCAGCCCGGCCGGCCAGCACGCGGCCGGGGTGTCGACGGAGTCCGACGCCGCGGCGTGGCTGGGCGTCGAGGAGGCGCTCTCGGCCGCGGGACGGTCGGTGATGATGCTCCCGCCGCAGTACTGCACGTTCCTGGAGCTCTCCCAGTACGCGACGGTGGCCGACGTCCTCGCCGCGGGCGACCGGCCGATCCCGGAGCCGATCATGCCGGGCCTGGACGTCGGTGCCGACCGGGTGCGCCTCCTGCTGCCCGCGCGCTACTCGGAGCTCAACGTCGGCGTCTGACCCGCCCGCTCACCACGCGACGGGCAGCGCCTCCACGCCGTGGATGAGCGAGTCGTGGCGGTACTCCAGCTCGTCCGGGTCGACCGCCAGGGTCAGCCCGGGGAACCGGCGCAGCAGCGCGGTGAACGCGATCCGCAGCTCGATGCGGGCCAGCGGCGCCCCGAGGCAGTGGTGGATGCCGTAGCCGAAGGCGACGTGGGGGAGCGGCTCGCGGGCGAGGTCGAGCGCGTCGAGGTCCCCCTCCGACAGGGCGGGGTCCCGGTTGGCCGCGCACAGCGAGGCGGTCACGAGCGTGCCGGCCGGGATCGGGTGGGTCCCGACGACGGCGTCGCGGGTCGCCACCCGCGGGAAGCCCGCGGAGACCGGGGAGACCACGCGCAGCATCTCCTCGACGGCGCGGTGCAACGGCTCCGGGCCGGGGTCCTCGACGGCGGCGCGCAGCAGCGCCATCTGGGCCGGGTCGCGCAGCAGCGCGAGCGTGCCGAGGGCGATGACGTTGGACGTGGTCTCGTGGCCGGCGACGAGCAGCAGGTTGGCCAGCCCGGCGAGCTCGTCGTCGTCGATCCCGCCCTCGGCCGCGGGCCGGTCACCGTGCTCGCGGACGAGCATGCCGATCAGGTCGTCGCCGGGGTCGCGCCGCGCCCGCGCCACGAGGGTGGCCATGTACTCGCGCGAGGCGTGGATGACCGCCGCGCGCTCCGCGGGGGCGAGGTCCGAGCGCAGGGTGAGGGCGGCGCGCTCCTGGAAGCCGTCGCGGTCGGTGTAGGGCACGCCGAGCAGCTCGCAGATCACCAGCGAGGGCACGGGCAGGGCGAAGTCGGCGACGAGGTCCGCGGGTGGCCCGCCGGCGGCCATGGCCGTCAGCGCCTCGTCGACGATCGCGGCCACGCGCGGTTCCAGCGCCCTCATCGCGCGGACGGTGAAGCGGCCGGTGAGCATCCGCCGCAGCCGCGTGTGGTCGGGCGGATCGAGCATCAGCAGCATGCCGCTGCGCCGGCGCCGCAGCTCGCCGTCGGCGACCTCGGCGGCGATCCCGGGCGGCGGCGGCACCGCCTCGAACCCGAAGACGGGGTCGCCGTGCACGGCCCGCGCGTCGTGGAACCCGGCGACGAGCTCGGCCCGGTGCCCGGCCAGCGTCGTGACCGGGCAGGTGCCGCCGCGCTCGCGCAGGGCGGTGACCTCGGGGTCGGGGTCCAGCCCGTCGCGGCGCAGACCGAGCGGCGCGGGGCGCTCGGACCCCGGATGGATGCTCATGCTCACGACCCTCTCCCAGCGCCGTCCGTCACGAAAGGGGGGACGACCCCGAGACGCCTCGGGGTCGGCCCGCGGGCGGCGCTCAGCGGCCGCGGAACGTGGGGGTGCGCTTGGCGAAGAACGCGTCGTTGCCCTCGGCGAAGTCCGCGGTCTCGAAGAGCTCCACCTGCACGCACTCCTCGGCGTGCAGCGTCCCGGCGAGCGTCGCCGGCGGGTCCGCGAGCAGCCGCTTGGTGGCGGCGAGGGCCAGGGGCGCCGCGGCGGCCAGCTCCGCGGCCACGGCGCGGGCGGTGGGGAGGGCCCCGCCGTCGTCGGCCAGCTCGTCCACCAGCCCCAGGGCGTGCGCCTCCGGCGCCTCGACGATCGTCCCGCGCAGCAGCATCCGGCGGGCCGGGCCGGGCCCCACCCGCCGGGGGAGCGTCCAGTGCAGCCCGGAGTCGGCGACCAGCCCGATCCGGCCGAAGATCGCGCCGAACCGGGCCGAGCGGCCCGCGACGACGTAGTCGCACGCCGCGGCGAGCGACGTCCCGGCGCCGACCGCGGCGCCCTCCACGGCCGCCACGACCGGCAGCGGGCCCTCGACCAGCAGCGAGATGACGTCGGCGACGAGGTGCAGCCGGTCGCGGGCGTCCGCGCGGTCGCCCCGCGGCATCGAGGCCAGGTCACCACCCGAGCTGAACGCGCTCCCGGCCCCGGTGACCACGAGGGCGCGGCAGCCGTCGTCGGCGTGGGCGGTCTCGAGGGCGTCGCGCAGCTCGCGGCGCAGCGGGACGCTCAGCGGGTTGCGCCGGACCGGCTCGTTGAGGGTGAGCGTCCGCACCGCCCCGTCGTCGGAGACCAGCACGAACGGATCGCTCTCGGTCACGGCTCTCCCTCACGGCAGCGGCGGGTCGGGCCCATCATGGGCCGGCCCGCCAGCCACCACCCGGGGATCAGACGTCGGCGTTGCGCGTCTTGCGCAGGTGCTCGAGCGACTCCCCGTACCGCTCCAGCACGGCCGCACGGACGTCCGGGTCGCTGCGCGGCACCGGTTCGATGAACACCTGGTCGACGTCGTTGAACTGCTCGTGGAGCTCGTTGTCGAGACGGACGCAGGTCCGCTCGAGGTCGGCGGCGGAGAGCTCGTCGTCGAAGTCCACGCGGGCGCACACCAGCACGCTGTCGGTACCGGTGAGCATCGACTGCAGGTCCACGACGGCCACGACCTCGGGCGCGGCGTCGAGGTGGTCGAAGATCGCGCGCAGCACGCGCGGCTCCGCCGAGCGGCCGATGAGCAGCGCCTTGTTGGAGCTGCCCAGCGAGAACGCCACCCCGGCGAGCAGGAGACCGATGAGGATCGAGGCGATCCCGTCCCACACCGAGGAGCCGGTCAGCCGGTGCAGCGCGACGCCGACCGCGGCGAACGCGAGACCGAGCAGGGCGGCGGAGTCCTCGAAGAGCACGCTCTTCACCGTCGGGTCGTCGGAGAGCTTCAGGTAGCGGCGCAGCGACAGGTTCAGCTCGCGCTTCTCCCCCCACACCTGGCGTACGGCCTGCTGCCAGGAGACGCCCTCGATGATCGCCGAGAGGCCGAGGACGGCGAACGCGACCCACGCGTACTGCTCCTCGGCCGGGTCCGGCGGGTTCTCGATGACCGTCGAGATCCCCTCGTAGATCGAGTAGGTGGCGCCGGTGACGAACACCGACACCGCGGCGATCATCGACCAGAAGAAGCGCTCCTTGCCGTAGCCGAAGGGGTGATCGCGGTCGGGGCGGCGCACCGAGCGGCGCAGCGCGGTGAACAGCAGCACCTCGGTGGTGCAGTCCGCGACCGAGTGCGCGGCCTCCGCGAGCATCGCCGACGAGCCGGTGAGCAGCCCGGCGACGAGCTTGAGCACCCCGACCAGGAGGTTCGCGGCGAACGCGAGGACCACCGAGAGCGTGCTCTGGCCCGACGACGACTCCTCCTCCTCGCGGCCTTCGTCGGTGGGGTCCTGGGGCTCGGCGACGGCGGTGTCGTCCCGCTCGCGCTCGGTGTTGCCGACGGCCATGGGTGTTCCTCCTGCCGCGGGCGGTTCGTCCCGCGTCGACCCCTCTACCCGCTGCCGCCGGGTCGCACGCGGGAAGCGGCGCGGCGGGCTGCGCGTCTTGACGCAACTGCATGGTTGCCATACTTTGGGTCGCAACCGAGTAGTTGCGACAGGAGGCCGCCATGGGGTTCCCCGACCGGATCGAACGGACCATCGAGCTGGCGCATCCGCCGGAGCGGGTGTGGACGGCGCTGACCACCGCGGAGGGCCTGGCGGCGTGGTTCGGGGACCGCGCGGAGATCGACCTGCGCCCGGGCGGTGCCGGCACGCTCGCCTGGACCGCCCAGGGGCACCGCCAGGACCTGCGGGTCGAGCGCGTCGAGGAGCCCACGGCGTTCGGGTTCACCTGGCGGATCGACGGCCTGCCCGACGACGACCCGCGCCGCACCTACGTCGAGTTCACCCTCGAGCCGACCCCGACCGGCACCCGGCTGCACCTGGTCGAGACCGGCTTCGCCCAGCTCGGGCCGGGCGAGCACCAGGCCCAGCGCGGCAACTCCCACGGCTGGGACCACGAGCTGGGTGACCTCGCCGCGTACCTCGACGCCGTCCGTGCCGCCTGACGCCGCTGCGTCCCGGGGCGGCCCCGCGGGCGACGGCGGGACGGAAGCGGTCGCCGAAGCGGTGTTCGCCGCGCTCGCCGACCCGACCCGGCGGGCGATCCTCGCCGACCTCGCCGCGCACGGGCCCTCCACCGCGACCGACCTGGCGGGGCGGGTGCCGATCACCCGGCAGGCGGTCGCCAAGCACCTCGACCGGCTCGCGGACGCGGGGCTCGTCACCGTCGAGCCGGGGGAGCGACGGCGCGTCCGCCACCGCGTCGACTCCGGCCCGATGCGGATCGCGCAGCGCTACCTCGCCGCGCTGGCCCGCGACTGGGACGGGCCCCTCGCGGCCCTGGCCGACCACCTGGACCGACCACACCCCACCGATCTCGAGGAGACACCGTGACCCTGCCCCCGATCGTCGACGCCCCGGCCTGGGAGCGCGCCCGCGCCGACCTGCTGGCCGCCGAGAAGGACCTCACCCACGCCCGGGACGCGGTCGCCGCCCGTCGCCGCCGGCTCCCGATGACCCCGTTCCCGTCCCACCACGTCTTCGCCACGCCGGCCGGGCCGCGGAGCCTCGTCGAGCTCTTCGCCGGACGCGGCACGCTCGCGGTGTACCAGTTCATGGACCGCGGCCCCGACCACTACTGCGGCGGCTGCACCTGGTTCACCGACAACGTGCCCGCGAGCGCGCCCCGGCTGCTCGCCGAGCACGACGTGACCTGGATGCACGTCTCGGACATGCCGCTCGCCCAGATCGAGCACTACTGGCGGGAGCGGGGCTGGACGCTGCCCGCCGCGTCCTCGCGGGGCACCTCGTTCTCCGCCGACACCGGCGCCGGGGAGGGCTTCGGCTTCTCGGTCTTCGTGCGCGACGGCGAAGCGGTGTACCGCACCTACGCGACGTCGGGACGCGGGATCGAGCACCTCGCGTTCGTGACCAGCCTGCTCGACCTCACCCCGACCGGGCGGGGGGAGGACTGGGAGGACTCCCCGGAGGGCGTGGCGCAGGTCCCGTCGGCGATGCTGCCGAACGTGCTGACGACCGCCGACGTCGCCACCAGCTTCGGCCGGTTCCGCCGAGGCGCGACGTCCACCGGGGGGTGACCGGCGCCCTCAGGCGGCCAGGGCGACCGGTGCCGCCGCTCGGCCGGCGGCCGTCGCCGCCCGCTCCCGGACGGCGAG
>NZ_JBVPVA010001143.1:0-5440 GCF_055612215.1 Actinomycetospora sp.
GGTGCAGGCCGCGGTGGTCGGTGGTTCGGTCGGCGGGTTGTGCGCCGCGATCGCGCTGCGTGACGTCGGCTGCGAGGCCACCGTGTACGAGCAGGCCGCGCAGGCCCAGCGGGGCCGGGGCGCCGGGATCGTCCTCCACCCCCACCTCGCGTCGTTCCTGGAGCGGCACGGGATCGCCGCACCCGAGGACGTCGCCGTCCCGAGCGCCCGGCGCATCGAGCTCGACCGCGCCGGGACCGTGACGTCGACCGACGAGACCCGGCAGTGGATGACCTCCTACGACGCGCTCGTCGGCGCCCTGCGCTCCGCCCTCGACGACGGCGCCTACCGCACCGGCACCCGCGTCACCGGTGTCTCCGACGACGGGCGCACCCTCGACGTCGAGGACGGCGACCCCGTCACCGCCGACCTCGTCGTCGCCGCCGACGGCGCAGGCTCGACGCTGCGGGGCCGCCTCGCCCCCGACGTCACGGCCGCGTACGCGGGGTACGTGGCGTGGCGCGGGCTGTGCGACGAGGCGGATCTCCCGCACCGGGCGGCCGACACGCTGCCCGGTGCGTTCGCCTTCTTCACCGACCCCGAGCCCGTCCCGTTCCCGACCCAGATCCTCTCCTACCTGGTGCCCGGCCCGGGGCGTGAGCTCGCGCCGGGCCGTCGGTCGCTGAACTGGGTCTGGTACCAGCCCGTGGCCGACCTCGCCGCCCACCTGACCGACCGCGACGGGCGCGTCCACGAGTGGTCACTGCCGGCCGAGGCGCTCGGCCCCGACGCCGTCACCCGCCGTCGGGACCTCGCCCGACGACGGCTGCCCGACGTCTACGCCGACCTCGTCGCGGCCACGTCCTCGCCCTCGATCCAGGCGATCACCGACCTCGCCTCGTCCCGCTGCGTCGTCGGGCGCACGGCGCTGATCGGCGACGCCGCGTTCGTCCCCCGCCCGCACACCGCCTACGGCAGCGCGAAGGCCGCGGTGGACGCCGACACGCTCGCCGACGCCCTCCGCGCCCACGACCACGCCGTCGACGCCGCCCTCGCGGCCTGGGAGCCCGACACGGTGGCCCGCGGCCGGCGCGTGGCCGACGAGGGCGCCCGGCTGGGCGCCCGGTTCGGGCTCGGGACGGACGTACCGGCCGCCCCGGCCTGACCCTGCGTCCTAGCCCTGGGCGAGGTGGGAGACGTGCTGCCATGCCCGCCAGGTCTCGAGGCGCGAGGCCTAGTCGGCCTCAGCGATCCCCAGCGGGGCGTCGCCGAAGAACACGCGCAGCGGCGGCTCGTCGGCGTCGACGATCTCCATGACGGCCTTGGCGCTGGCCGCCGGGTCGCCCGGCGCGCTCATCCGGCCCTTGCGGGCCTGCGCGGCCTGCTCGCGGACGCCGTCGTAGGCCGGCAGCGCCGTCGCGTGCCGGGCGGAGGACCCGCCCCAGTCGGTGGAGAAGCCGCCGGGCTCGATGAGGGTGACGTGGATGCCGAAGCCGGCGACCTCCTGGGCCAGGGCCTGGCTGAAGCCCTCGAGGGCCCACTTCGAGGCGTGGTAGGCGCCGACGTTCTGGAAGGCGGAGATGCCGCCGATCGACGACACCTGCAGCAGGTGGCCGGAGCCCTGCTCGCGCAGCAGCGGCAGTGCGGCCTGGGTGACCCACATGGCGCCGAAGACGTTCGTCTCGATCTGCGCCCGGAAGTCGTCCTCGCTGAGCTCCTCGATCATGCCGAACTGTCCGTAGCCGGCGTTGTTGACCACGACGTCGAGGCGGCCGAAGTGCTCGTGGGCCTGCGTCACCGCGGCGAAGGCGGCGGCGCGGTCGGTGACGTCGAGGGTCAGCGCCAGGATGCGGTCGCCGTACTCGGCCACGAGGTCGTCGAGCGAGCTCGCGTCGCGCGCCGTGGCGACGACGGAGTCACCGCGCTGCAGGGCCGCGATAGCCCACTCCCGGCCGAAGCCGCGCGAGGTGCCCGTGATGAACCAGATCTTGCCGTTCGGAGTGCTCACACCCTCGACGGTAGGAGTTCGAGCGCACTCGAAGGCAACCGCTCAGACGGTGGCCCCCGCCACCCGCAGGGTGAAGGACGTGCGCGGGCCCTCGCGCGGGCCGTCGACGGCGTGCAGCGGCCGGTCGTCGTCGGTCCCGGCCAGTCCGGGCCCGCGCAACAGCACGAGGCTGCCGGCGTCGGCGTCCCAGGCCCGGACCGTGGTGCCCTCCCGGTCGGAGCACTGCCGCAGCCGGGCCGAGCCCTCGAGGGTGAGGATCGCGACGAGGTACCGGTGCCGCTTGCCGTCGCGGTGGACCGAGATGCCCGCGCTGCCGGGTGCGTAGCGCTGCACGGTGACCTCGTCGGGAACCCAGTCCCCCAGGCCGTCGATCTCGCGGGCGTGCGCGTGGACGGCAATGACGACGGCGTCGCGCAAGGCGTGCACGGCGGGACGCCGGTCGATCTGGGGACCGGTGAGCACCAGGTGCTCGCCCTCCTGCCGCACCCCGAACGGACCCTCGACCGCGGGAAGCGCGGCGAGCGTCTCGACGGCGAGCTCGTCGAGCACCGCCCGGCACAGCGCCGGCGGCACGACGCCGGGCTCGCACGCGGCGCCGTCCCGCGCGGTCCGGTGCAGCACGGGTCCGAGGTCGCGGGCGGGCACGACACGTCCCACGTCGCCCATGCTCTTGGATACCCGTTCGATCCGCGCCGCGGCCCATGCACGACGAGTCCTCGCGACCCCGGCGATCAGCGTCCCCGCGGGCGTCGGCCGATGGCGGTGAAACCGACGCTGACGTGGGCGGGCTGATCATCGCGCGCGTCGAGCGTACGAAAATCCTCGTCCCACCGTGCGACGTCGGCGCGCGTCGCATCTCCTGCGGCGACCATGGCCTCGCGGGCCGCCCACGCGGGACCACGTCGGCCGGGGCTGCGCGGGCGCGTGGACCGCCGGCCGTGGTGCTCGACGAGCTCGGCGCCGGCGGCCAGGAGCAGCTCGCCCAGCCGCTGGCCGACCGCGACGTCGTTCCCGCGGCCGCGCTCGAACCGCTCGAGACGCTCGAAGAGCTCGGAGACCGGAGCCGTCGGTGGCTCGACGCGGATGAGGGTCATGTCGATGTCGAAGAGGTAGACCCAACCGCCCGGGCGCAGCAGGGAGAGCGCGTGGTCGACGATGGCCTGCTCGTGCCCGCCGTTGTGCACCAGCACCAACCGGACGATCACCCCGTCGAACCGACCCGCCCGCAACCCCGAGTCCCAGGCCAGACCCTCCACCAGGCGCACGGTGTCCGCCGCGTCAGCCGCGTCGACGTCGGTGCGGCCCCGCCGGACCGCCTCGGGGTCCGAGTCGACGCCTACCAGCTCTCCGGAGGATCCGACCAGGTCCACCAGCCCCAGCAGGGTGGCCGCGGGACCGCACCCCAGGTCGGCGATCCGGGCGCCGCGACCCACCCCGAGCCGCGCCCACAGATCACGCTCCCGGTCCCCCGCCCCGGCCGCCTGCGCCCGCAGCCGGGCGTGCTCCTCGTCGTCGAGCGACAGCGCGTACCGCCCGTCGGTCACCCCGCGCCTCCGCTTCGGCCCGGAACGGCGTCGGCCCGCCGGCCCTTCCTCTCCGGGACCTCGGCCACGACGACGGAGTTCACGACGTCGGTGTACGGGTGCACGACGGCGAGGGTGCGCAGGCCGGGCAGGTCGTCGGGATCGAGGACCGGGTAGAGCAGGCCGCGCAGGGAGTGGGCACTGCGCGCGAGGACCAGCGTGCCCGGGCGGAGGTGGCGGCCGAGGTGGTCGAGCAGCCGGTCCTTGGCATCGGGGTCGAGACCCGCCAGGGCGGCGAGGTAGACCAGGTCGTAGCTCGCCCAGTCGTACCCGTCGCGCTCGTCGAGCACGTCACCGACGCGGAAGCGCAGCGCGCCGCACCCCAGCGCGGCCGCGAGGTCGGCCCCGAGGCGGACGGCGTCGGGCTCGCGGTCGAGGTTGTCGACCTCGCACCCGTGGCGCTCGGCGAGCAGCAGCGACGTCAGCGGCAGCGGACCCGAGCCGATGAACAGGACCCGACGGACCGGGTGCGGCGTCAGCCCGGCGACCGTGTGGTGCTCGAGGCGGGTCAGGTCGCCGTAGTTGCGGTGGTAGGGGAAGCGGGTGAGCTCGGCGCGGGGGTCGGGGTGCTCGGCGATTCGCCGGGCCCACGACCGTTCGAGCTCGAACTCCCCCTCGGCGCACAGGCGCCGCAGGCTCGGCAGCAGGCGATCGACGGCCGGGTCGCGCAGCACCGCGTCCGCCTCCCGGGCCGCCGCGGGGTCCACGGCCAGCGACACCAGCCGCTCGAACAGCTCGTTCGTCGCGGGCTCGGGCGACAGGTGCGGTCGGGCGCGCAGCGCCTCGTGGAGCGCGCGGACCTGCGCGATCACCGGGCCGACGTCCGTCGGACGGGTCTCGGCGTGGCCGCAGGAGCGCACCCCGTGCCGGGTGGCGCTGACGAGGTGGGGGCCGAGGTGGTGATCGACGGCGACGCCCGACGTCGTGCTCGCCATGCGGTGTCCTCCACGGTGGTGTCCGGCCGGTTCTCGTGCCACCATACGTGCTCGTGTGCGCACGCGACAACGAGGCAGCGGCCGGGTCCTGGCAACAGCTGCCTCCGGACGACCGCGTCGAGACGGCCGTCGAGGGCCTGCGCATGCTCGCCGACCCGACCCGCCTGCGGATCCTCTGGCTGCTCAGTGGCGACGAGCTCGACGTCTCGACGCTGGCCGAACGTCTCGACGTGGCCCGCCCGGCGGTCTCGCAGCACCTGGCCAAGCTCCGCCTGGTCGGCCTGATCACCCAGCGCCGCGACGGACGGCGCGTGCTCTCCCGGGCCCGCGACCACCACGTCGCCGACCTCATCTCCGGGCTCATCCACGACGCCGGGCACCGGCTCGCGGAGCGCGCGCCGCCGAGCTGACCCTTTCGCGTGATCGTGCCACTTGCCAGCCATGTGCGAGAGTGGCCGGATGACCACGGTGCCCGGCCTGGCTCCCCCGTCCGCACCACGCGCCACGCGGCCGGCCGTCCGCCGGGCCGCCCCGGCCGACCTGCCCGCGATCGAGATCCACATGCGGCGCATGCTCGCCGACGAGCTCGGCGGCTACGACCCCGCCCTGCACGCCGACGTCGACGACCTGGCCGGCTCCTATCTCGGGTCCGACTCCTGCGCCCTGTTCGTCTGCACCCGCGAGGTCCCGGGGGTCGGCGAGGTCGTCGCGGGGACGGCCGTCGTGCGGCCCGGCGGACCCTCGGCCCGCTACGTCCCGGCGTGGTTGTGGCAGCGGTACGCCGACTCCCCCACCGGGCAGATCGGTCGGGTGTGGGTGGACCGGCGCCACCGACGGCACGGCGTCGGGCAGGCCCTCGCGCTCGCCGGGGCGCGTTGGGCGATCGAGGTCGGCTACTCCCCCGTGTGCCTGCACACCAACGCCGCCGTGCCCGG